>DATEXR010000001.1 GCA_035256765.1 Candidatus Deferrimicrobiaceae bacterium
GTACCCTTTCCTGTCGTGGGAAAGCAGAAGGAGCTTGTGGTCGGTGTGGAAGGCAACGAGCCCGCCTCTTGTTTTCCCCTGGGCGAGGAGGTCGCGGAACCGGCGCAGGGTAAATACCCTCCCGATGAACATCTCCCTTAAAACAGGGGCGTTCAGGCGCCCCTCCTCCTCCACCGGGATGAGCGGGAAATGGTCCATGAACGCCTTGGTGAAGACCCCGGCGCCCACCTTCGCCGGGATTCCGGAATCGCCGTACACCTTGACCCGCTCCATCCCCGAACTTGGCGAATCCTTCTTGCAGATGTAGCCGCACAGATGGAAAGGTTCCAGCTCCTTGAGTTTCCTGCGGGCGAACTCCACCATCTGCTCCGTGTGGTCGACGCCGCTCTTGCTTGTGACCAACCGGGGGGCGGCGGGGTTCCCGACGAGCCGCATCGCCTCCCGGGGCGTGGGCAGGCCGCAGTCGACCTCTGGGCAGACCGGGACCCACTCGACAAACCTGCCCAGCGTCTCCACCAGATACCCCTCCCGCTTGTGGCCCCTGTCGTACCGGACCTTCTCCCCCAGCAGGCAGGAGCTGATGAGGATCCGGATCGGCTCTCCCATATCCTTTCCCCCGTGGCTCCGCACAAGGCGGGAGCGGGGCCGCCGCCGTTCGCGCGGCGATGCTACCCGCCCTTCCCCCTCGTTGCGGTTTGGGATATAAATCTACCCGTGGCATTATATTCCCCCGCTTGCCGAACACGAAAGGGACGGTATGGAGATCGCCGTAACGCTTGCTAGCCCAGCGCAAAGGAGGGAAAAACCCGGGGACGAGTCCTCTCTCGGTTTCGGAAAGATCTTCTCCGACCACATGTTCCTGATGCGGTACCGGGAAGGGACGGGGTGGCACGATGCCCGGATCGTCCCCTACCGGCCCCTTTCCCTCGACCCGGCGGCCATGGTCCTCCATTACGGGCAGGAGATCTTCGAGGGGATGAAAGGATACCGGGGGCAAGGAGGCACCGTGTGCCTCTTCCGCCCGGAGAAAAATTTCGAGCGTATGAACCTGTCGGCGCGCCGCCTCTGCATGCCCCAGATCCCCGTGCAGGACGCCCTCGCGGCGGTCACCGCCCTCCTTTCCGTGGACCGGGGGTGGATCCCCGTCTCGCGCGGCACGTCGCTGTACATCCGCCCGACGATG
>DATEXR010000002.1 GCA_035256765.1 Candidatus Deferrimicrobiaceae bacterium
ACGGCTTTGGCGCCCAACCCGGTCGCCAGGACGCGGTCGGCGGCCGTCGGGGACCCACCTCTCTGAAGGTGACCGAGGACGACAGTCCGCGTTTCCGAACCGGTGCTTCTTTCGAGCTGATCCTGGAGGACGAACCCGACCCCGCCCAGCCGGACCGGGTCGGCGCTTTTCTCGACCATCCTTTTGACGACCACGTCTCCGCCCTTTGGCTTGGCCCCCTCGGCGACGACGACAATGCTGAACCGCCGTCCCCTTCGGTTGCGCTCCTTGACCTTGGCTGCAATAGCGCCGGTATCATAGGGAATCTCCGGGATCAGGATGATATCGCCTCCGCCCGCCACCCCGGCGTAAAGCGCGATCCAGCCGGCCCGATGACCCATGACCTCGATGATCATAACGCGGTGATGCGATTGGGCGGTCGTGTGGAGCCGGTCGATGGCCTCAGCGGCGATGGCCACAGCCGAGTCGAAACCGAAGGTGACTTCCGTCCCCCGGATATCGTTGTCAATTGTCTTCGGAATTCCCACGACCGCGACGCCGTCCTTCATCAGGCGGTGGGCGATGCCCAGCGTCCCGTCGCCGCCGATACAGACGAGGGCGTCTATCCCCAAGGCCCGGGCGTTCCGGATCGCCCTCCTGGAAACGTCTTTGAAAACGACTCGGCCGCCCGCTCGAGCGGCATACCGGTACGGGTTGGAGATCTTCGAGGCGCCGAGGATCGTCCCGCCGACCGTAAGAATCCCCGAGACATCATCGTAGTGGAGCTTGCGGTGGCGGTTGCGGATGAGACCCTCGTATCCGTCCTCGACACCGATCACCTCCATCCCGCATTCCAGGATGGCCTTCTTAGCCACGGCCCGGATGACGGCGTTGATGCCCGGGGCGTCGCCTCCCCCGGTCAGGATGGCAATCCGATTCTTTCTGTACATCCGGCTACCTCCAGAAGTCCGGACGGGATCCCGGACTCCTCCTCTCTTATAGGCCATACGCTTGCCGGCCGCAAGTGAAAATGGGGACG
>DATEXR010000003.1 GCA_035256765.1 Candidatus Deferrimicrobiaceae bacterium
TGGCATTCGAGCGCCGCTGCATCCGCTCCCGCTTCGTTGCGCTTCTTCACCATACTCAACGGTATGCCTCAGTCGCGCGCCTTGCTGGCGCGGCGCATCGACGCTCTCGGTGCGTCAAGCTATTTACGAGACGGTACACTAGGGCGTTCGCCGCGCCGCGGATCCCTTCCGATCGGGGAGAGGCGGTCTCAGAAAGCCTCCCTCCCGGCCCGGCGTACCGCCTTTTCGTCCTCCATGTCCCCGGTTTCCCTGGTCAAGTCCGTCCCGTAAAACCCCACGGCCTCGCCTTCCTCCAGGCGAATCGCCGTGTAGTCGATGGTCCTCCCCATCGTCTTACACACCACCCGCCTGTCCTTCTCCTCGCCGGAGAGAATCCCCTCCACAATTTCCCCCGTTTCGTCCGGCAGAAGGATTTCGTAGTGCTGCGCCGGCAGGCCGAGCTGCAAGAGCATTCTCTCCACGCTCCGGTTCGCGTAAACGATCCTGCCGTCCCTGGTCACGGTTAAGATCAGGTTGGGGTTGGAATCGGCGAATTCGGCCGCCATCTCGAGCTCTTTCCCCTTTTTCCCGTGGCCCTTGGCCCGGGCGGTTCCGTCGCCCGCTCCTGCGAACCGCTGCGCATATTCCACCAGGGCCGAAAGGGGCATCTGGATACGGCTCCGGAAGAGCAGGTACATGAGGGAGAGAAGGAAGGCCAGAAGGGCGATCGCTGCCCCGAACAGCAGGGTCTTGATCCGCCAGGTCCCCTCCGTCAGTTCCTGCACCAGCATGATCGTGAGGATGTGGACCATCATGGCCGACGCGATGACGCCGGCGATCGACAGGGCCAGCACGACGGGAAATAGGAACCTGACTTTTTTCATTCCGGAAAGACCGGCCTCCCCCCTCGCAATTCGGTCGTCGCGGGAAAAACATCCCTCGTCAATGTATCGGAAATGAAGGGAAAAAACTTTACGCGGCGATCCCCGGGAAGAGAGGCGTGCTCCGGAGGCAGCTTCCGGGCTCCGGTCACCCGACCGCGACGCGGCGACGGGGAGTAAGAATCGCGCCGACGAGTTCTTCCCCCGCCGGCAGAACGGCCCCCGGCCAGAGGATGGCCCGAGTGACCGACGCTCCCTCCCCGACCGTGGCCCCTTCCTCGATGACGGCGCCCGGGCCGGTCCGCGCCCCGGGGCCGACCCTGGCCTTCGGGGAGATGTAGACGGGCGGGATGATCGTGAACCCGGCGTCCTCGGGACCCGGGAGCGCCGCTTCCTCCCCTCCGGCGGGCAAAAGGGAGAGGGTCCCTTCCAGGTAGTCGGCCGGGGTGCCGAATTCCTGGAAGCGCCCGGAGGAAAGAAACCCGAAGACGGGGGCCTTGTCGGCCACGAGGGGGGTATAGGTCTCCCGGATGATGCACGACGCCTTCGCCGGGGGGATTCGCAGGAGGAGTTCCGGTTCGACGATCTGGCACCCCGTGTAGAAGCCGGACCGCGTGCCCTCTCCGGCCTCGCTCCCGAAACCGGTGATCCGGCCCCCCTCCGCGATCCAGACGGGCGTGTACCGTTGCGCAGGGTCCGGGAAAAGGATCAGGGTGGCCAGGGCTCTCCTCTCCCGGTGGAAGGCCAGGGCGGATGCGAAGGGGAAGGAGAGGATCGTATCTCCATTGACCGTGACGAAGGTTCCCCCCTTGAGAAACTCCCGGGCGTTCCCGATCCCTCCCCCCGTGCCGAGGATGACCGGCTCCAGCGTGAAGTCGACCCGGGCGCGCTTGCCGGCCCACCCCGCCACGCGCTGCTGGATGAGTTTCGGGTGCGTGTGGAGGTTCATTACGAACGACTTGATCCCCGCCCGCCGGAGGAACTCCATGTTGTAGGTGCACAGGGGGCGGCCGAGGACGGGGATGACGGGCTTGGGCAGTTCATAGGAGAGCGGGCGCAGACGCGTTCCCAGGCCGGCTGCGAGGATCATCCCTCTCACGGCGTCGCCTCGGAAGCCGCCTTCCCCGCGAGCTCGGCAAGGATCGGGAGGAGTTTCCGGGCCAGCGGTTTCATCCGGGGGTTCCGTTCGAAGTTCGAGGAAAGAAAGGCGACGGTCGGTGGGATGAACCGGAGGTAGAACCTCTTTCCGAGGTTGTGCGCCTGGTTCCCGAATGTGCCGATCGCCTTGACGTTTCTCTGAAGGGCGGAGACGTCGAGATGGTAGGCGAAGGCGGCCGGATCCCCCCCCATCCGCCGGAGCGCCGCGGGGGCGGCGTTCCGGTAGACGTAGACGAGTTCATCGACCGCCTTGTCGGGCAGTGTCACGTAGGAATCCCGAAGCAGGGAGCTTAGGTCGTAAAAGACGTTCCCCATCCGGGCGTCCTGGAAATCGAGGATCCGCAACTGCGGGGCCGCTTTTCCCTCCCCGGCGGGGATCACCATGATGTTCCTGCTGTGGTAGTCGCGGTGGGCGAGCACGCGCGGCAGCGCGGCCAGTTCCGAAAGGAACGGCAGGAACCGGTCCTCGATGGCGCGCTCCTCCTTTTCCGACAGGGAGATCCCCCCGTATCCCCGGACGGCGTTCTCGAAGAAGAAGTCGATTTCCCCGGAGAACTTCCCCACATCGAAGGCGAGGCGGGACGGGATCGCCTTCCCGTCGAGCGCCTTCGTCCCGTCCCATTGGATCCGGACGAGAATCTCCAGGCAACGCTCGTAGAGGGGCAGGAACTCGTCCGGGGAACGGGCGGACCGGACGACCCCCTCCAGCAGCGTGTCTCCCGCGTCCTCCAGGAACAGAGCCTTGGCCTCCGGCGCGGCATGGTAGATCTCGGGCACGGGGACGCCCGCCTGTTTCAGGTATCGGTGCACGTTGACGAAGGGGAGTTCCTGTCCCGGCGGGATCTCGTCCGGGTATCGCATCATGATGAGGGAGGGGAGGGGGGAGCCAGGACCCATCCGGACCCGGAAGTACCGCCGGGTGGAAGCGTCCCCCGCCAGTTCCACGACCCCGGCCACCTGGGCCGGGCCGTGGAAAAACGCCGAAAGAGTTATCCCGATTTCCCGTTCGTCCACCTGCAGATTTGTCCTCCTTCTCCGGTGAAACGTGCAAGCGCGCCTCGGCACTCGGTAAGAATCTCCTCGAACGTGCCGTACTCCGGGTGGTCCCCCCGGGTGTGGTCGCGAAGCTCCACGGTGAACGGCCCCGAAAAGCCGGTTTCACGAAGCGTTTCGAACACCCCGGTCCAGGGGATTCCCCCTCGCCCCGGAACGAGGTGGTCGTCCTGGTCGCCGTCGTTGTCCGAAGCGTGCACGTGGATGAGCCGGGGCGCCGATTCCCGGATGGCGCTGCGGACATCCCCCTCGATGTGGGCATGGCCCAGGTCGAGGCACACCCCGACCCGCTCTTCGGGATACTGATCGGCGATGTCCATGACGACTTCCACCCGCCCCGAGGGAACCGGCGTGTTTTCGACGGCGAACCGCACATTGCCCGGGACCGTTTCGAGAAGTTCGTTCAGGGACCCCAGGAACGCACCCCACTTTCTCGGGTACCAATTCTCCGCGGGGAAACCGGTGTGCAGGACAAGCGTTCCCCCGCCTTGGTTCGCCAGCCATCTCCCCGCGATTGCCACGGCGTTCACCGAGAGCCGGCGGTGCGGTTCATCCTCCGACGACAGGGAATACCAGCGATCCTTCCGGTAGCTGCGGACGTCGGGATAGAGGGGGGCGTGAAGACTTGCCACGCGGATTCCGTGGCGGGCCAGGAGGGAGGAGATCCGCCCTGCGGCACCGGCGTCACCGTAGGGGAAGTGGGGCGGCATGGCCCACAATTCGGCGGAAAAAAATCCGAACTTCGGGAAAAGAGAGACGATCGACTCGTCGAGTTCCTGGAAGACGAAGAGGTGGGTCGAGAGGGAGAATTCCATCATTTCGGCCGGTTCCTTGAGTTCTCGGCGAGACTTCGCCGATAATACCACGAGGAAGAAAACCCTTCTACTTTTCGCTTCCTACGATGGCTTTTTTTCCACCGGGGACAGATTGGGTACAGTTCGGACGTAATGGGAGAAGGTTGTCCCCGCGCTTGCGTGGCCCATTTCGCTTGCGAGTTTATCTGCACCCGCCTTCTGGATTTCCTCCCATCGCTGTGTGGCGAAGGAATGGCGTGTGCCGACGTACAAGGGGACGGGAATCTCCGCTTTCCTCGCCGCCGTCTTCCATAGTTGCGTCAGGTAGACGGGCCGATAGGGTGCGCCGCGCTGCCCCGAGAATATGAACGCCTCGGGGAGCCTGTCCCGGCATAGTTCGCCGAGCCGCGCGTACAGGTCGGGGGGAAGCATCTTGCATTGAATCTTGTTCGACTTCGTTTCCTTCAAGTGCCCCGCGTTATCAAATGCCCTCTGGATATACACACGACCGCCCACGAGGTCCCGTTTCTTGAGGGCGCATATCTCGCCCGGACGGCATCCCAACGCCGCCAGCGTTTCAAATATGATTCGATGATGGGGGACGAGATTGGTAATGATCTGGCTCTGTTCCTCGATGGATAGTACGCGAACATCCCGTACTGGGACCTTGATCTTCGGTTTCGAGGGAACGTCCTTTATGTCGCCTCGTTCTTTCATGGACGACAGGAACGCCATCAGCCATTGTATTTTCGTCTTGATTGATACGGGAGCGTAGCCCAGATGCTTTCAGCAAGTTCTTCGCTGGTTCTGGTGAGTGGGAAGATGTATTGGCAATATTGGAACGACATTCATCCAAACCGAAGACGAAGAAGAAAATTCTTAAACCGAAAACAAGCCATCAAAGCGGTGGGCAACGGTGGCACGAGAAGCTCGACAGCCGGCCGATTTACGGCGACCCCATCGACTTTCGGGGGTTGAGGCACGAACCGGTCAACGAGCAAGGCGTTGTATTTCTTTTCGGGATGGTTTCTCGAGAACTTGGATTTCTGGTGGAAGCTATACAAGGTGGCTTCCCAGACTGTGAAGCCAAGCGGCAAGTATCCCGGGGGCAGTGGCAGCCTGTCAAAATAGAATTTGAATATGCAAGCAAGAATTTTTATGAGCACGGACACGACCCAAAGAATTGTGACGTCATAGTTTGTTGGATACACAACTGGGTAGAATGTCCGGGTGACATCGAAGTTCTAGCACTGTCCGAAGTTATCAAGAAGCTATGATAGGGAATAGATTGCCTAACTACGGGCTGAAGCTGACGGCTGCCCTGTTTCTCGTTTAGGCCCCGCAGCTTAGCCCGAGCGTTAGCTCACGGAAAGACTTTCCTCCCAGTGCCCGGATTCTTCCTGACCGGGGAGCTAAGAAGGACTCGATCATTCATGGCGTGTAGATCGATACCGAATCCCGGCACGAAGGTCGGTTGCCCGAATAACTACTTCATATTCAAACTATGTGGGTTATTTACGATGAGCGGCATAGAGCATAATACGTTCCTTGTGACCATATTGTGCCATGAAATCCAAGACGAGCTTCGGTTCCTAAACCGTTTGCCGGGTGTTCGAGTCACCCCGGGGGCGCCACTTTTAACTAATAATATCAAGATATTAACGATGGCATATCGATTACATCGGAAGCCGATCATTTAATTCCCAGCATCATTCCCGGCGCGGGGCGAGCAATACAAGGACCTGCCGACAGGTTACCCGAACATTGGGCAAACCGCCGAATATTGAATGTTCCATTAGCATTGACGAGTTACCGTTCAGAGTGCGAGAATTCCTTCCATGGCGCGCAATACTTGGCCAAGGGATCGATATACAGGCCCCGGGGGTGGCCTCTACACGGGCCCTGGGGGTGGTTTGTATATCGGTCCGGGCGGTGGAGCGTATACCGGACCTGGTGGGGGTCTTTACAAGGGTCCTGGGGGCGGCATGTATACTGGCCCTAACGGCGGACTTTATACCGGTTCGGGCGGCGGTCTATATATAGGGCCTGATGGGGGAGCATATACCGGACCCGGTGGCGGTCTCTATGCGGGTCTGGACGGCGGACTGTATACCGGACCCGGTGGCGGTCTCTATACGGGGCCTTGTGCCAATCCCTATCGCAGCAACTGGCCGCCGATTGTAGCTCTGCTTGAGTACCTAGCCCAGAATGGGATGTATGAGTTGCTTCATCTCTTTCTACCGTTGAGGGGCTGGTAAGCAGGCTTCTGCGCAAGGTAGTCGTTCGGGTGGGAACGGAGATCAAGACTCCGTGTGTGTGCACTGATGCAGATAGGACTGTCAGCCCAGCGTGGTTCTTCGAGAGCTTAAGCGGCTCGTTCGTGGCTCCGCTTCATGTTCTTCAACCGGAGGATTACCCGTCCCCAGTGTCCGGGATTATTTCGGGCGTCTCGAAGGTGGTGGTCCCAGGTCATCTTGATGAAGGAATCGACCTGCAAGATCGCTTCGTCGATGTTCCCCCAGTTCACATCAAGCATCATTTCGGCGTCTGCCTGTACGAGGTCATGGTTGGAGAGGGGCAACGTGGGCGTCATGGCGTAACCTCCTGGGGAGAGGTTCAGTGGATGGATTGACGCTCCGAAGAGTAGGTGTAGATTTTATCACGTTTGCATCCACTCATCTCATGAAAAGAAAATAAGAACTGTTGAGGGGTACACTAAAGGAAAGGGCGGGGTTCTCTCTCCTGACCTTTTCCTTTGCGCGTCCTGTAGGCTAACCTTTCCTCTGTGACTTCCTTCCAAGTATCCACGGACATTCCACGGACACGCCATTGGCAACTCACCAATAATAAAACCATCAAAAAGGGGAGTGTTCTGGGGACAGTTTGGGGACAGATTTTTAGGGTATTTCCCTTTTAGTTTCATGTTTTAAGTTTTATCGCCGATAATACCATACTGGGATACGATTCCGGATGATCGGGAAAAGGACGGTCTGTTGATATACGCACGCCTCATCGCATCTTTCCTCCTGATGCTCGTTCTCTCCTCGCCCGGACAGACCGGTCCCCTCTCCTCCCAGGACGCGGTGTTTCGCGAGGGGTGGGTCCTTCTGTCCGAGGAGAGATTCGCCGAGGCAAGAGAAACGTTTGGCGGCCTTTCCGCCGGCGAATACGACCTCGGGGATTACGTTCTCTTCTTCACGGGTGTTGCCCTGGCGAAAGAGGGGAAAGCCGCAGAGGCGGCCGTGACCCTCGACCGGCTCGTCATCTCCTTTCCGGAGTCCCCGCTGGCCCCGTATCTCGCCCATGAACTGGCCTTCGCCGCGGCGAAGGCGGACGATCTTCCGGCCGCGAGGAGATATATCGAGGTCTCGCGGGGGAAAGTCGCGGGGAACGGGCGGAAGGCGGCCGAGAAGTATATCGAGGCGCGCCTGATGGAGGAGAAGGGGATGGGGGAGGAAGGGAACGTCGGGCTGCGGAACGCCGCGGAGGCGCATCTGGAGAACTTCTTCTCCTACACGGTGCAGGAAGGGGCGGTCCTGTCGATGGAACGTCTTTGGGAATGGCGCCGGGAGGGAAAGCTGTCGGAGTTGGGCCTTCCCGTCTCCTTCCATGGCAAGTACGCCAAGGCCCTGTTCCGCGCCGGGGAGGACGAACGCGCCCGTTCCGTTTATCAGGAGGCGCTGGAGAAGTTTTCCCCCGGGGACGATTTCTACACCGTCCTCCTCGACTATGCGGAGTTTTTGCGGAAGCAGGGAGAGACTTCCGCAGCGCGCACCCTGCTCGCACGGGCGGTGAAGGAGGCACCCCCCTCCTTCCGGTCGGACGTCGATTTTCTCTCCGCGAGGGTGGAGTGGAAGGCGGGCCGGACCGCGGAAGCCCGCCGGAAGTTTCTCGCGATCGCGGAGGGCGAGGCGCGTCCGGCGACCGCGGAGCGCGCCCGGTACCAGGCGGCATGGATATCCGAGGAGGAGGAGGACCTCGAAACGGCCACCGAACAGTTCGGGAAGCTTTCCGCGGCCCGGGACGAGCAGATCCGCCAGGAGTCGGTGTTCCGCCACGCGTTCGGGCTCTACCGGCAGAACCGTTACGCCGAGGCGATCGCGGCGTTCGAGGCGGGTGAGAAAACGGCGGCGTCGCCGGTGGAGCGGGCGCGGCACGCGTACTGGAAGGCGAGGGCCCTCGTCGATTCCGGCGAGAAGGAGAAGGGGGATGCGCTTTTCCGGGCGCTCGCGGCGGATCACGGCGCGGGCCCCTTCGCGATGTTTGCCAGCTTGCGTCTGGGGAAGGACCCCTTCGAGATGCTCAATGCTCCCTCCAGCGGGGAGACCGCCCAATGCGGGCAGGAGAAGGAGAGGCTCTGGGGGACGATCCGGGGCGGCGCCTGGTCGAAGGAGGACGCGGAGAAGGTCCGGCGCGCGGAGCGCCTCACCCTGCTGGGGCTGGTCGAATACGCGATCCTGGAGGCGGAGCGGGTGGACCGGGCTGCCATCCGGAAGGCGACGGGGCTGGCCGACGGGGGGACGCCCGGGCTCTTCCGGTACCTTTCGGGAGACCTGAGGGGGGCGATCCGCGATACCATCGGGATTTCCTCGGACCAGTCGACGGTGGGGCTCATCGACCGCCTCCAATATCCGCTGGCGCCGCAATATTTAGGCGATTGCGACGGAAAGAAATCCGGGGTGGACTCCCTCGTCCTCCACTCCATCATCCGGCAGGAATCCCTCTTCCAATCCAACGCCCTGTCCCCGGCGGGGGCGGTGGGGCTGATGCAGCTCATGCCCCGGACCGCCGCCGAGGTCGCCCGGAAGGAAAAGGTCCGGAAGAAGGTTCGCAGGAACGACCTGCTGAACCCGGAGGTGAACGTGGCTCTCGGGGCGGCGTACCTCTCCCGCCTGTTGCGCGGGTACGACGGCGACTACATCCGTGCCGTCGCGGCTTACAACGCGGGGGAGGCGGCGGTGTCGAGGTGGTGGAAGAATGCGGAAGGCGACCCGGCGTTGTTCCTGGAAAGGATGTCCTACCGGGAAACGCGCTCGTATCTCCGGAGGGTCTTCTTCAACCTTCTCCAATATTACCGGATCTACCGGCCCGGGATGCTTGCCCGCTACTTTCCCACCGAGCGAACAGGAGACGGGACAGCTCCCGATGCCGCCGGGTCCCCACCTGCCGCAGGGACGCCCGACGGGCAGGGCGGGGAGCCCCGCCCTGCGACAGAAATTCCCGGAGGCGTTCCACCCGGCGGATAGACGCCCGGGCGGCTCTCCGGAAATCCCCGTCGTCCGTCCACGCGCGGGCGATCGCCTCTCCGGCCTCCTCCCGGGCCTTCTCCCCCGCGCACACCAGGACGACGTCGCACCCGGCCGATACGGCCCGCACGGCGGCGTCGCCGATCCCGAGCGTGCCCGTGATGGCCTTCATCTCCAGGGCGTCGGAAAAGACCGCGCCGCGAAACCGGAGCTGCTTCCGCAGAAGCCCGCCAAGGATCTTCTCCGACAGGGTGGCGGGAAACTCCCGATCGAGGGCGGGGTAGAGCACGTGGGCGGTCATCAAGGCGGGAATTCCGGCCTGGATGGCGCGCCGGAACGGGGAAACGTCCCTTTTCAGCAACATCGCCCGGGAGCTTCGCACGACGGGAAGCTCCCCGTGGGAATCCGAGGCGGTATTCCCGTGCCCCGGGAAATGCTTCCCGACGGGGAGGACCCCGCGGGAGAGCATCCCCCGGGAAAAGGCGATCCCCAGTTCCGCGACGCTTTCCGGATCCGAAGAAAGGGCCCGGTCCCCGATCACGGGGTTTTCCGGGTTGCTGTCGACGTCGAGGACGGGGGCGAAGTTGATGTCCACGCCGACGGCGCGAAGTTCCTCCGCCATCGCCTCGCCCGCGGCCCCGGCCACGCGCGACGAGCGGGAACGAAAGAGGGAGTAGCATCTTGCGGGCGGAAACCGGGTGAACCCGGGAGCCGTGAGACGCATCACCCTGCCCCCCTCCTGGTCGATGGCGATGAGCGGCGCGGGCTGTCCCCCCCCGGCGGCGGCGCGGATTTCCCGGCACAGATCCCGGACCTGGCGAGGGGTCTCCACGTTTCTTGAGAAAAGGACCACCCCGCCCAACGCCCACCCCCGGATTTGCCGGGCCAGCCGGGGCGGCAACGACTTCCCCTCGAATCCGACCATCAGGAGACCGGGGCCATCGGGGGGTCTCATCGCACTCTCTCTCCTTCTCCCCGGAATTCGCATCCGCTACCGAAACCATTATCACAGTCCCTTATCCTAAGGGTAACAGATCCGTTTCCTGGTAGCGGGATCCCCGTTTCAGATAGCGCGGAGGGAAAACCGTGAGAGCCATGTTGATCGAAACGTTCGGAGGACCGGAGGTGATGCAGCCGTCGTACGTTCATCCCCCCGAGCCGGTCGATACCGAGGTGCTGATCGAAATCGCCTACGCGGGGGTAAACCCCGTCGACTGGAAGATCCGGGAAGGCATGCTTTCGGGCCTGTTCCCCCACGAGTTCCCCGTCATCCCCGGATGGGACGCGGCCGGGACGGTGAAGGGTGTGGGAAAGAACGTCACGGAGTTCCGGATCGGCGACCGGGTGTACGCCTATTGCCGGAAGCCGAAGGTCCGGTTCGGCACCTACGCCGAGTTCGTGACGATGGACCACGCCGCGGTGGCGCTCATGCCGAAGAACGTGGGGTTTGCCGAGGCGGCCTCTGTCCCCCTGGCCGGACTGACGGCATGGCAGTCCCTGTTCGACGCCGCGAACCTTTCCGCGGGGGACAGGGTGCTCATCCGCGGGGGGGCCGGTGGCGTCGGAAGCCTGGCGATCCAGTTCGCGAAGCACGCCGGCGCGAAGGTGTACACGACGGCCCGCAAGGCGAACCACGAGTACGTGACATCCCTGGGCGCGGACGTGGCCATCGACTACGCGGCGGAGGATTTCGTCGACGCCGTAAGGAAACGGGAACCCGGCGGGATCGATCTCGTCTTCGACGCCGTGGGGGGGGACGCGCAGCGAAAATGCTACCAGGTGCTGAAGAGGGGCGGCATGCTCGTTTCCATCGTGGACGCCCCGGACGAGGAGATGGCGCGTTCCTTCGGCGTGAAGACGGCGTATGTCTTCGTGTCGCCCGACGGCGAGCAGTTGCGCAGGATCACGGCCCTCGTGGAGAGCGGGGCCGTCCGGGCTCCCGTCATCGAGGAGATGGGCTTGAGGGACGCGGCCGAGGCCCAGAGGCGGAGCAAGGCGGGCCACGTCCGGGGCAAGATCGTACTGAAAGTCCGTTGAGGAGTTGCGCGGGCGACGCTATTTGACCGCGCCCATCGTGAAGCCCGCGATGAACCGGTCGAGGAAGAAGGTGTAGACGACGGCCACGGGGATGCTGGCGATCAACGCCCCGGCCATCAGTGGCCCCCACTGGAACACGTCTCCGCGCACGAGCTCCGTCGGCACGCCGATCGAGACCGTCTTCTTGACCGATACGGAGATGAAGGTCAGGGCGTAGATGAACTCGTGCGTGGTGAGGGTGAAGGCGAACACCACGATCGTCAGGAGCCCCGAGACCGACAGGGGCAGGACGACCCGGGCCATCGCCCCCAGCCGGCTCAGCCCGTCGATCATCGCCTGCTCCTCGATGTCCTTCGGGATCGTCTTGAAGAACCCCATCAGCAGCCACGTGCAAAAGGGGATCGTGAAGGTCGGGTAAATGAGAATCAGCGACCAGAGAGACTCCTGAAGGCCCAGCGCGGCGGCGAATCGGGAAAGGGGGATGAACAGGATCGTGGGGGGAACGAGGTAGGTCAAAAAGATCCCGATCCCCAATGCCTCCCCCCAGCCCCTTGCCCACCGTGCCAGGCTGTAGGCTGCCGGGACCGCTATGGCGAGGGTGATGAAGACCACGGCCGTCCCGACCCAGAAGGTGTTGACGAGGTAGGTGACGAAGTGCGTGTCGAAGAAAAGAAGCTTCAGATGGTCCAGGGTGGGCGGCTCGTTGAAAAGGAACGGGTTGTTCAACGGGCTGAAGAGATCATGGTCCGTCTTGAACGTCGCGATGATCATCCAGTAGAACGGGAACGCCCCGAGGAACGCGAAGGTGGCAATCACCGCGTACAGCCCCCCCCGGCCTGCCAGCTTCCGGATGCCGGTCATCACACCACCTCGGCCCGGCGGGCCAGCCGGAGCATGAGGGTTGCGACGCCGGCCAGCACGGGGAAGAGGAACAGGGAGATCGCCGCCCCCTGGGCCAGATCCCCTCCCTCGATCC
>DATEXR010000004.1 GCA_035256765.1 Candidatus Deferrimicrobiaceae bacterium
CGGGGAACCGCTGCGGGGGTCCCCATCCCCGCGGACCCGGAGCCCGTTCCCTGGGGCAGGGGGGAGCTGCTCGCCGACGGAAAGGACATCCTCCTCCTCGCCATCGGGGCCACGGTGGCCACATCCCTGTCCGCCGCCGAGGAACTCCGGAAGCGGGGGATCTCGGCCGCCGTGGTGGACGCCCGGTTCGTCAAACCGATGGACGCCTCGCTCATCGTCCCCCTTGTCCAGCGCGTCGGACGGGTGCTGACGGTCGAGGAGAACGTGCTCGCGGGGGGGTTCGGGAGCGCCGTCCTCGAAATGCTCGAGGAGCACGACGTGCGCCCCCAGGGGTTCCACCGGATCGGAGTTCGGGACACGTTCGTGGAGCACGGGTCGCAGGCCGAGCTGCGCGAGGCGTACGGCCTTTCCGACGATTCGGTGATCGCGGAGGCGGCGCGCCTCTTTGCCCAGGGCTGGCACCTGCTTCCGTCGATCTTCAGCGGCATCCGGTCCCGGATCGAGAAGATTGTCTGATTCCCGCTCCCGAAAGGACCGGCCCCCTGCAAACCGGGGAGCACGGAACCGCCTGGACGCGGAAATGGTGACCAGGGGCCTCGCAAAGACGCGGGCGAAAGCGCAGGGCCTCATCCTCGCCGGCCGGGTCTTTCTCGGGGGGAAGGTCGTCACGAAATGCGGAACGCCCGCGGGCTCCGACCAGGAGATTGCCCTCGCCCCGGCCCCCCGGCCGTTCGTGTCGCGGGGCGGCGAGAAACTCTCCGGGGCGCTCGATGATCTGGGGTTGTCCGTTTCGGGGGCCGTGGCGCTGGACGTCGGGGCGTCCACCGGAGGGTTTTCCGACTGCCTCCTCCGGCGCGGCGCCGCGCTCGTCTACGCGGTAGACGTGGGGAGGTCCCTCCTCGACGATTCCCTCCGCCGCGACCCGAGAGTCGTCCTCCGGGAGGGGGTGAACTTCCGGCACGCGTCCCCCGATCTCCTGCCGCAGAAGGTTTCCTTTGCCACGGTCGACGTCTCCTTCATTTCGCTGCGGCACATCCTGCCTACGCTGCGCGCATTCCTTCTTTCGGGCGCCAGGGTGGTCGCTCTGGTGAAGCCCCAGTTCGAGGTGGGAAAAGGGGCGGTCGGGAAGGGGGGGGTCGTCCGCGACGAGGCGAAGAGGCAACAGGCCGTGCGCGCGATTGCGGAGTTCGCCCGGGAGGCCGGCTATGTTGTTGTCGGGGAGGCCGCAAGCCGCATACCGGGCCCCCGGGGGAACCGGGAGGTGTTTCTCTTCCTACAATGGCCGTAGGCGCCGCGCCGTTTCCGCCCTCCCGGCGTCCCCCGCGCGGCGTTTCTTTCGGCAAGGGGAGGGAGCGTGGCGGGGTTCCCGCCATGCGCCGTTTCCCCTTTGCCGGGACACCCCGGGAAGAATGCACTTGACTTACCTGAAAATGGAATGTAATTTTTGTTATCAGGAGCAATATTTAGCATAATTGAGATATAATTTTGTGTCCCCTCGCCGGGGCGCGAGCGAGGTGAAAGATGAGACGACGGGGCGTGAGATGTTCGGTTCTGGCAATCCTTTGCGCGATCTTTTTCCTCCCGGTGGCGGTTTCCGCTCAGGAGAGTCCGCCTGCGGCGAGCGCGACGCAATATCCGGAGGGGCTCGTTCACACCGTGGTCCAGGGGGACACCCTCTGGGATCTCTCCGCGAAATATCTCGGGTCCGCATGGCTCTGGCCCGAGCTCTGGGAGCGCAACCGGTTCCTCACGAACCCCCACTACATCTACCCCGGGATCAGCGTCACGGTCTTCCCCCCTCCCCCCCGCGAGTATGTCTGGGAGATTCGGGAACCTGCCCCCGCCCCGCAGGCGGAGCCTGCCGTGACGGCGGCTCCTCCTTCCCTGGCGGTCACCCCGCCGTTCGGCAAGGAGTCGCAGAGGCCGACGCTTTCGATCACCCCGGACGAGTTCGTGCGCGCCGGGGAGTTCACGCCGGAGCGCCCGAAGGGGATCGGATCGATCCGGAGCGGAGAGCAGGCCAAGCTCGCGTTTTCGGAGGGGGACAAGGTGTTTCTCGCCCTCGACAAGGAGATCCCCGCCGGTCAGATTCTCGGGGTGTACCGCGTCCGTGGACCGGTCCGATCCCGTACGGCGCGGCCGGTTTCCGGATATGTCCAATACCTGGTGGGCATCCTGCAGGTGTCGGAAAAGATGAACGGGCATGTGACGGCCGTGGTCCGCAAGTCGTTCGAGGACCTGGGACGTGAGGACCTGATCCGCGAGGAGATCCCTTCGTACTCGCCTGTGTTCCCGCAGGAGGGGGCGGGCGGACTCGAGGCCTTCGTCATCACCGGACAGACGGCCAAGGTGGAACTGGCGACGGGCGACATCGTCTTTCTCGACCGGGGGAAGGACGCCGGCGTGGCCGTCGGCGACGTCTTCCGCCTCTACGACGGGAAAGACGGAGCGACGTGGGGTGGCTGGTTGGGGGTGGCGAACGTCCGTGTCCCGGTGGGGAAGGCGGTGGTCGTCCGCGTGCTTCCGGGCTCGGCCACGGCGTACGTGACCTCGTCCAACCAGTCCTTCCCGGCAGGCGCGGTCGCATGGCGGGGATCCGCCGGATCCCGGTGAGGGGCGTTCTCCCGTAAAACGCGGCACGCGTCTTGATGGGACAGGGGGGGAACCCGTAAGGGAGGTGCCCCCCCCGGCATGACGCGCGAGCAGACACCCGCCGACGTTCTCTTGCGCATATCCCTCGTGGAAGGGTTTACCGCCCGCCACCTTTCATGGCTGGCGGCGCGCCGGGACCGGGTGCCGGGATCATCCGACGACGAACCCCTCCCCGGACACTCCCTTCTGCACAAGGGGATCGAGGCGGCCACCTCCCGGGAAGC
>DATEXR010000005.1 GCA_035256765.1 Candidatus Deferrimicrobiaceae bacterium
AAGGACCGACGCGAACGCACGCACCGCCGTCGTCTTCCCCGTCCCCTTCTCCCCCCGGATCAGAACCCCCCCGATCGACGGGTCCACCGCGTTCACCAACAGACCCTTCTTCATCAACTCCTGACCCACGATCGCGCTGAATGGAAAAAGACGCATGCTCCTATCCCCGTATCATGGGATGAAGAAAAGGAAGAAGCGGTGGCCCCTGGGGTCGGCCGGCAAGGGGTTGAGGCGGCCGGGAGAGGTTCCACGGCGGTACCCGCTCTTCCATGGGCGATTCTCCCACAATATCAGATATTTCAAAACAACGGTGTAAAAGAAAGGCCGGCAGGGGGGGCGGTCAGGACCGGTACGGTTCCTCTCCCGGAGGAAGCGCATCGAGAAACTCGGCGAAATGTTCCTCGATCCCGGGGGGGACCGACGTCGGATCCTCTCCGCCGTTCAGGGCACGAATGAACGCCCCGCAGATTTCGCACCGGTTTCGATGCGCGTCGAACAGCACCGACAGGGACGGGGAAAGCCGTTTCTCCCGGAACGCCCGGAGGAGCGACCGGACCTCCTTCCTTCGTTCCTCCGCGGCCAACGCAAGGTATTTCTCGATCCCTTTATGGTGCTCCCTCGCCTTCGCGATCACGAACGATCTCAGCCGCTCCCGGAACTCCTCGGGGATCTCGGAAAGACGGACCTGCCGGCAGATGATCCTGGTCTTGTCGTAGGTGTTGAGGAAGTTCGTGCACGAGTCGCACATCTCGATGTGGACATCCAGCTCCCCCCGAAGCTGCTCCTCCATGGTGCCGTCGAGGTAATCCCCCAGCAGGTAGGCCAGCTCCTTGCAGTTCATGACGCCTATGCCACCTTCCCTTCCCTCAGATACCGGGAAAGCTGTTCCCGCAGGTAGAGGCGCGCACGGTGGAGGCGCGATTTCACGGCGGGGACCGTCAAGCCCAGGATCTGCGCGGTTTCCTCGTTCGACAGGCCTTCGACGTCGCTCAAGACGAAGACCACACGGTATTTCTCCGAAAGATCCTCGGTGAACTTTTTGATCACGTTCCCCAGCTCCTTGTCGAGCATCTTCCGCTCGACTTCCTTGCTCCAGTCCTCCACGGGGCTCGCATGCATCCCGTCTTCCGTGAAGACCGGCATGAATTCCTCGATCGAGACCGTCTCCTGGCGGCGCTTCCCGCGGAGCCTCATCAGGCAGGCGTTCACGCAGATCCGGTAGATCCAGGAGTAGAGCGCCGAATTGCCCTTGAACGTGTGCGCCTTCTGGAACACCGTCAGGAACACGTCCTGGGCCGCTTCCTCGGCGTCGCTCTCGTTCTTCAGGATCGACATCGCGAGGCCGTAGATCTTCCCGTGGAACCGCTGGAACAGGACCTCGACCGCCTCGTCGGACCCTTTCCGAAGCTCCTCCAAAAGAACCTTGTCGTCGAACAGCCGCTCCGCGTGCATGCGCTGCTCCTGCTTAGATTCGACCGTCGGGACCCGGATTCGTTTACAGCCTGAATTGCAACGATTACCATGTTTTTCCCCGCAGGCGCAAGAGCCGCCCCGCACCTTCGGAATCCTTTCGCGCCTTTCGCGCCTTTCACGCTTGGCCGCGCGACGGATTTGCCTTACAATCGTAGGAAACGCCGGCTTTTTCCGGCCGTCGGGAGATCTATGTGAAAGCGAACCGCAATTGCTGCTTTTTCGCCGCCCTGCTGGCCGCCGGGACTCTTACCTTCCTCCTTGCCGTGGCCAAAAGGGGAAAACCCCCGATGTCGCTGCCCTCTTCTCCCCCGGAGGGAGGCGAGAGGGAAGGAGAATTCGAGCTCTTCATCGGATCGTAAGGAAAGTCGAAAGGAAAGGAATCCCCTCTCCAAGGCGCCGACGTGAATCTTCTTCCCCCTGCAGCCGGGGAAAAAGGCAGCGTCCGTTCCGGTTCCCGCCCTCCCCCTCCTCCGCATCCAACCTCCCCTTCCCCGGTCCGTAAAGAAAGGGGGGAAACCGGCCGATATCTTCTTGGGAAAGGAAAAAACGCTTTGGTATCGATTGATCTGCGCCCGATCGCCTGATTTCGGGGGATCCATATGCCGGAAATCCGTTTCTCCCGAAATCCGGGGTTGACACGATTCCCTTATTGGGGAAAATGTTCCTTACTATCCGAATCGGAGCTTCGATGAAACGGGTCCTTTTCCTGATCCCCGCATTTCTTTTGTTTATTCTCTTCAGCACGTACATCAATCCACCTCCCCCACAGATCGATTCTTCCCCCTCCCCTTCCGAAGGAACGACCGGGGAAATGCCCCGGAAGATCCCCGTGACCTCCCGCCTGATCGAGGACGTAGTAAAGCGCGGGGAGACGATGGTCGACATCTTCCAAAAGTACGGTCTGGATATTCAGGAACTGCTCCGCCTCAGGGAAGCGTCCGCAGGCATCCACCGATTACGGAACATCTCCGCGGGGAAACCGTACAAGATCGAATTGGCGCCGGACAACAGCGTCCTCTCGCTTACGTATCAGATCAACGACGACGTCCTGCTCAACGTCACCCGCTTCGACCCCGAGTTCCGGGCGGAAAAAATCGTGATCCCGTACGAAACGAGAGAGGGCACCTTCGGAGGGCGCATCGAGAGCAACCTCTACGACTGCCTGGGGAACGACGGAGAGTCCGGACCGCTTGCGTACGCCCTCGCCGACATCTTCTCCTGGGACATCGACTTCACGACCGACCTGCGGAAGGGGGACACCTTCCGGTTCGTCGTCGAGGAACTGTGGCTGGGCGGCCGGTTCAAGCGGTACGGGGAGATCCTCGCCGCCGAGTTCGTAAACGACGGGACGACGTCCCGGGCGTTCCGGTACGAGGGCCCCGACGGGCGTGCCGGCTATTACGACGACAAGGGGAAATCGCTCCAGCGCTCCTTCCTGAAGGCCCCGCTGAGCTACCGCCGCATCAGCTCCGGGTTCACTTTCCACCGGATGCACCCGATCCTGAAGATCCGCCGGCCCCACCTGGGCGTCGACTACGTCGCGCCCCGGGGAACCCCGGTGTCCGCCCTGGGAGACGGGACCGTCCTGTTCGCCGGGTACAAGGGGGCCAACGGCAACCTCGTGATCCTGCGGCACCCGAAGGGGTTCACCACCTACTATGGCCACCTCGCAAAGATCCGGAAGGGAATCCGGCGAGGCGCCCGGATCGCGCAGGGCGACGTCGTCGGGTACGTCGGGGCCACCGGCCGCGCCACCGGCCCCCACCTCGACTTCCGGATGAAGCAGGCGAGCCGGTTCGTAAACCCCCTCAAGGTCGACATCCCCCGCAGCGGGGGGATCCCGAAGCAACTCCTCGCCGACTATGACAAGAAACGGCACGCGCTGGGGCTCGCGCTCGCCTCGATCGTCCCCGCCCCGCCGGAGCCGGGCACGCGCACCGCGGAACGGACGGCCGCGTCGGGCCGCTGAACCGGCCCGTTCCTCCCCCATGGCTCGATCCGTCCCGGGAGGGGCTTACGCCGGACCGAGGTTTCTTCTTTTTTTGCCATGAAACCGGAATGACGGTATTTTCTTCCCAGAGGAGACGGCCTGACGCCTGACCGGAGGCGGGGCCTTCTCCTGTAGGAAGGGGCGGCGAATTCACCATGAAACGGGTCGTTTTCTTTGTCCTTCTCGTCGGGGTGCTTCTGCCCCCGGTCGCCTTCGCGTCCGGGGAGGACCCTTCCCTGCCGCTACTTCTCTACCTCGTCGTGATCCTGCTGGCTGCGAAACTGATGGGGCACATCGGGGTGCTCCTCGGGCAGCCGGCCGTCCTGGGCGAGCTCCTGGCCGGGATCCTCTTGGGGAACCTACCCCTCCTCGGCGTCCAGGGGCTTGCAGGGATCGACACGGACCCGTATGTCGACATCCTCGCGAGGATCGGCGTGGTCATCCTCCTGTTCTCCGTCGGGGCCGAGTCGACCATCCGGGACATCCTGAACGTGGGTCTCTCCTCCCTCCTGGTGGCCTTGCTGGGCGTTGCCGCGCCGTTTGGCCTGGGATGGTTCGTGGGCGCCTGGCTCCTGCCGGAGCAATCCGTCTATACCCACGTCTTCTTGGGGGCGACGCTGTGCGCGACGAGCGTCGGGATCACGGCGCGCGTTCTCCAGAACATAGGAAAATCCCGGGACAAGGAGTCGCGGATCATCCTCGGGGCCGCGGTGATCGATGACGTCCTGGGCCTCATTATCCTCGCCACCGTCTCCGGGATCATCCTCGCCGCGGACCAGGGGGAGAAGATGAGTCTGTGGTCCCAGGCCCAAATCGCTCTCAAGGCGGGGGGGTTCCTGGTCTTCGCCCTCATGCTCGGGTCGTTCCTGACGCCGAAGATCTTCTGGAGGGCCGCGAAGCTTCGGGGGCCCGGGGTCCTCCTGGGGGTATCCCTCGCCTTCTGCTTCCTCCTCTCGTACCTCGCCGGGATCTCCGGCCTCGCCCCGATCGTGGGGGCGTTCGCCGCCGGCCTGCTCCTCGAATCGGTCCACTTCCGGGAATTCGGGGAGCGGGAGATCCACTACCTCGAGGACGCCCTCCGCCCCATCATGGAATTTCTCGTTCCGGTATTCTTCGTCCAGATGGGGGCCAAGGTGGACATCCGGGTCTTCTCATCCACGGATGCCCTGTGGCTCGCACTCGCCTTGACCGTCGCCGCCATCGCGGGGAAGCAGTTGTGCTCCCTGGGAGTTCTGGGGAAAGGGATCAACCGGTGGGCCGTCGGATTCGGGATGATCCCCCGCGGGGAGGTCGGGCTGATCTTCGCGAGCCTCGGGGCGACCCTCATCCTCGGGGGAGAAAGGATCATCGACAACACCACCTACTCGGCGGTCGTCATCATGGTGCTCGTCACCACCCTCATCACCCCGCCGCTGCTCAAGTGGGCCCTGGCCGGGAAGCCGAAAGAGGAGGAAGGGTAGAATCCGCTTCCCTCACGGTGCTCGCGGGCGGCTATCGCTCCGCCGCCTCGGAGGGGGCTCCGTTCGTGGCTCGCCGTGCGGTGAATCTGCACGGCTGCGCTTAACCTCACAGCGCACCCACTCCTTCGGCTTGCTACGCTATTTCGGCACCCGCGAAACGGCGCCCGCTCGCTGCCATTCCGCTCGACGCAATTCAACGGGGACATTCCTGATTCATATCCGGGATGCGGGAGAGGAGTGTCCCCGCCCATGATGTTAAGGCGCCTCGAATTTATACCCGACGCCGTAGACCGAGCGGATCCACTCCTCGCCCGGGACGGCGGCCTCGATCTTCCTGCGCAGCTTTTTCACGTGGCTGTCGATCGTGCGGTCGCTGACGACGCGCTGGTCGGAATAGATCCGATCCATCAGCTGGCTGCGGGAATAGATGCGCCCCGGGTTCGATGCCAGGAGATGGAGCAACTGGAACTCCACGGCCGTGAGGGGAAGGGCAACGCCGCGGAGGGTCGCCTGGTAGCGATCCTTGTCGAGGAAAAGCCCGTGACTGGCGGGAGACGGCTGCCCGCCTGCGCGGCGCAGCACCGCCTTGACCCGCGCGACGACCTCGCGGGGGCTGTAGGGCTTGCAGATATAGTCGTCCGCCCCGAGTTCCAGCCCGAGCAGGCGGTCGATCTCCTCCACGCGCGCCGTCACCATGAGGATCGGGACCGGGGAGAAGGAGCGGATCTCCTTGCAGATCTCCATGCCGTCCTTGCCCGGCAGCATCAGGTCGAGCAGGACCAGGTCGGGGGCTTTCTCCCGGACCCAGGGAACGACCGCCAGGCCATCCCCGAGGCAGTGCGCTTCGTATCCCGCCTGCTCCAGGTAATCCCTGAGCACGCCGGCAAGCCTTGGCTCGTCCTCGACCACAAGGATCTTCCCGGGCATATCTTCCTATCCGCTCACGGGCAATTCCACCCTCACCCAAAGGCCTCCCAGCGGGGAGGAGAGGGCGGTGATGGTTCCCTTGTGGGCCTCGACGATGTTCCGGCAGATCGCCAGGCCAAGCCCCGCACCGCCCGTGGCCCGGCTTCGGGATCCCTCCACCCGGTAGAGCCGGTCGAAGAGCTTCCCCGTTTCCGTCCCGGCCACGCCGGGAGCCGAGTCCTGGAAATGAATGGTGGCCGTCTCGCCATCCCGTTCGATGCGGACCCGCAACCGGCCGCCGGGATCGGTGTATTTCAGGGAGTTCTCCAGAAGGTTGGAGAATAACTGGTGCAGCCGATCGGCGTCCGCGAACAGGGGGATGGCCGGGCCGGGGGAAAGATCCGTCTCCAGGGAAATGTTCTTGTCGGCGAATTCCGATCGGTACAGATCCAATGCCTGGTGGAGCACAGAGGCGAGGTCGGTGTCCGACATGCGGTACGTCAGGGCGCCGATGTCCGAAAGGGAGAGTTCATAGAGATCGTCCACCAGCCGGCTCAATTTCATCACTTCCCCATGCAGGCCGCCGATCGCCTCGGGGGTGGCCGCGCGGATCCCGTCCTGCATCGCCTCGATCTCCCCCCGGAGCACGGACAGAGGGGTCCGCAGTTCGTGGGAGATGTCGGCGACCCACTGCCGTCGCGCCTGCTCGTTTTTCTCGAGGGTCAGGGCCAGCGTGTTGAAATCCCGGGCAAGCCGGCCCAGTTCGTCGGACGACGAGACCTGCACGCGCACGTCGTACTTTCCGGAGGCCAGCCGGTGCGTCGCTTCGGCCAGGTCCCCGATTCGTTTCACCATCCGATGGGCGAGGGGGAAGGATAATAGAGCCGCCCCGCAGACCATGGCCAGGGCAATGAGGGCGAAGGCCTGTTTCTGTTCCCGGACGAACCGCAACTGGTGGGCGTCGGAAAGGATTCTCGAGGGCACCCATCCCACATACCCCACCGTTTCCCCTCCACGCATCAGCGGTTTTAGCGCAAGGTCCCCCGGAAGCTCGGAGGGGCCGAAGATCCGGTTTTTCCCGGCGTCCAGCAGCACGAACCTGCGCCCCGGATGCCTCGCCCATTCCGGCGGCATCCTTCCGGCCGCCATGCGCTGCCCCCTTCGCGGCCGGGACGGCTCCCCCCTCTCGCCGGAAAGGCCCTCTCCGGTCGATCCCGGCGGAGGGGATTCCCGGAGACGGTCCGGGAGAGAATCCCGGAGCATCTCGCGCCAGCGGCGGGGGTCCTCCTGAAGAAACCGCCAGGAACCCTCCCCGGCGTAACCTTCCTCGAGTTCGCTGGCCAGGGCGTCGAGACGCGTGAGTTCCATCGTCTTCACGTAGTTGAGAAATCCCCGGTCGAAGCTCCACCGCATCACCAGAAACATGCAGACGACCACGCCCCCGGCGGCCGCCAGCATGGCGAGAAACAGTTTGTATTGGATCCGGATCTTCACGCCCCCTCCCGAAATCGTGCCCGACCTCACGATCTCCCATAGCACAGCGGAATCGGGGAAAACCAGAGATATCCCGGTCCCCCCGAGAATTTCCTCATTTCCTCCCCATTTCGTCCACATTCGACGGGTTTAATCGGTCATGACGATGGACGTCAAACACGGATCGGAAAGGAGATCGCGATGAAGACGATGGGAGCAAATGTCATGAAAACCTTGGGGATCCTGGCGATTCTGGCCATGATTCCGGCATACGGGTACGCCTTCGGAGGCCATGGGGATGGACGGCACCGGCAGGGTCCGCCGCAGGAGGCGATCGACGCGTGTGCGGGACTCCGCGAGGGGGACGCGGTCCAGTTCACCACTCCCCGCGGGGATGCCGTGTCGGGTACCTGCCGGCAGATCCAGGGCCAAATGGTCGCCGTGCCGGAAGGGGGTCCTTCCGGCGGTCGAATGGGAAAGGGGTCAGGGCGGCACTTCGCCCGGTTGGCCAAGGCCCTCGATCTGACGGATGCCCAAAAGGAGCAGGTCAAGACCATTCTCGAAACCGAGAGGGAGAAAGTCGCTCCGTTTCGGCAGAAGCTTGGGGAAACCCGGGAGAAGATCCGCCGGGCCGTGGAGGCGGAGCCCTTCGACGAGGCGGCGGTTCGTTCCCTGGCGGCTAGCCAGAACGAGACGCGCACCGAGTTGATGGTGTCCCGGGCCCGGGTCAAAAGCCAAATCTTCGCCCTTCTCTCCCCCGAACAGCGGGAACGGGCAAAGAAATTCCATCCCTGGGGGGAGAAACGGCCCGGCCGCGACTCATGGAAGTAAACCCCTGTTTCCCGGGGTTTTCCTTTCGCGCACCAGCGGTTGCCGGGGTGGAAGGCCCCGGCAACCGCACCTGCGAAGACTTTCCCTGTGCAACGGAGGTCTGACGGACGACGACACGACCCCCGCGTTGAAGCGAAGCGATCTTCGGAAGCAAGAATTCGTTTGGGAGGGAATCCGGATGCTCAAGTTAAAAATCCTTCTGGATTTACGCACTTGTTGTCAGCGTCACAAAACTCTCCTATTTCGATAGATACGCCGGCATGCTTGCCGCAGAAGGCTTATGGAGCAGGTTCGACGATGCTGACCGCCTGCTGCGCCTCCCAGTCCTGAACGGCCGAAAGAACCTCTTCGGGGGTACGGCAGGACCGGATCTTCAGGAGAAAGTGGCGGTTCCGGGAAACCCTCGCGAGGATCCCCAGGATCTGGACCTGGGAGTCGGGAGACTCCGCGGGCGTGAGCACCAGGAAGATGTACTCCACCGGTTTTTCGAGGGAGAGGTCCTCCACCCCCTGGCGGGTGACGCCCATGGCGACGATGGGATTTTCCAGGTTCTCCACGCGCGCGTGGGGGAACGCGACCCCCTCGTTGAAGAACGTCGACCCCTCCTCTTCCCGCTTCAGGATCAGTCCGAGAACCGTCGCCGGATCGCCGATCCCGCTGTCCGACACTGCCGCGTCCACCAAGGTGCGCAACGCAAGCTCCTTCCGGACCGGCTGGTTCCATATCACGATGCCCCGGGTGCTGATCAGGTTGCTCAGGACCGGCAGCCTGGAAGCGGGAGGAACCGTTCCTTCGGTGGTTCGCGGGGGGGGTGCTTCACTTATTCCCCTCTCCGGAGTCGGCCGCGGGTGGGCCGCCTCTTCCTCTCGCGTGTCGAGGACGACGACGGTCATCCCCATCGCGTTGTGGATCAGCCGGTCCACCGTGCTGCGCTCTCCCATCCATCGCTTCCAGGCGGGGAGGGGGGTCGGGCTTCCCACGACGATGGTCCCGACCCGGTATTCCCTGGCGAAACGGAGGAGGGTGTCCGCGATGTCCTCCCCCTTGTACGTGAAAACCATCGCACCCAGCTGCTTGGCGAGGATCAGGGTACCGGAGAGGATGCGCTGTGTATGCGCGTCGATGACCGTCGGCTCCTCGGAAGGGGTCTGCACGTAGACGGCGTACCAGTTCCGGTTGAGTTTTCCCGCCAGCCGGGAAGCGTACCGGAGCAGCGCCTCCCCCTTGGGGCCGCGGGAGCTCAGGCACACCATGATCTGGTCCGGGGCCGCGACGGCCTCTTCTTCCGGGGTCTCCCGCCGGCGCTGGTCGATCTGCGAGGCGAGCTCCCGAAGGGTCAGCTCCCGGAGCTTCTCCAGGTTCGCCGCCTTGAAGAAATTCTCCAGCGCGGTCTGGATCCGCTCCGGCGGGTATACCTTCCCCTCCAGCAGGCGCTTGCGGAGATCTTCGGTCGTCAGGTCGACGTTCACGAGCTGGTCCGCCTCGCCGAGCACCGTGTCCGGTATCCGCTCCCGGATCTTGACGTGGGTCGCCTTCTCCACCATGTCGTAGAGGCTTTCCAGGTGCTGGATGTTCAGCGTAGTGATGACGTGGATCCCCTCGGCCAGGATGTCCTGGACATCCTGGTACCGTTTGGGGTTCCGGCTGCCGGGAACGTTGGTGTGTGCCAATTCGTCGATGAGGGCTACCTGGGGTTTCCTGGCCAGGACGGCGGAAAGGTCCATTTCCTCGAGGACCACGCTCCGGTACTCCTGCCGGCGGCGCGGGACGACCTCCAGTCCCTCGATCAGCTTCGCGGTTTCCGCCCGCCCGTGGGTCTCCACCAGCCCGACGACGACGTCGATCCCCTCGTCCTTGAGGCGGTGCCCTTCCAGGAGCATCTGGTATGTTTTCCCGACGCCGGCGCCGTACCCGAGGTAGACCTTCAGCCGTCCGCGCCCCGCGCGGCGGATCAATCGGAGGAAAGTGTCGGCCCGCTCTTCCGGCATACCGGTTACATTTTACCGTCCAGCGAAAGGTTCAGTGTCAGGACGTTTACCCTGGGTTCCCCCAGCAACCCCAGGGTTCTCCCTTCCGTGTGCGCTCCGACCTTCGCCAGGACGTCTTTTTCGCCGATGCCGCGCGCCTTCGCGACGCGAGCCGACTGCAGCAAGGCATTCCGGACGCTGATGTGGGGGTCCAGCCCGCTCGCCGAGGACGTCACGGCGTCGGCCGGCACCCGCGCATCCGGGGGCAGGCCGTTTTCCGCCCGGTAGGCGTCGACGCGCTCCTTGACGCTCTCGATCAGTTTTTTCGACGTCGGCCCCAGATTCGTGCCCGAGGAGCTGGCGGCGTCGTACCCCTGCCCCGCCGCCGAGGGGCGGGGGTGGAAATACTTCGGAGCGGTGAACCCCTGGGCCAGGAGGGAGGATCCGGCGACCTTCCCGTCCACCTGGACCAGGGAGCCGTTGGCCTTGCGGGAAAACAGTCCCTGGCCGACGGCCCAGACGACCGCCGGGTAGATGCCGCAGCACAGGACCGCCAGCAGCAGCGTGGCGGCGATCGAGGCGCGGAGTTCCGCGACAAGGTCCTTCATGGGTCTCCCTCCTCACGCGAGATGGAACATGTTCACTGCGATGTCGACGATCTTGATCCCCGGGAAGGGGAGCAGCACCCCGCCCAGCCCGTAGATCAGGAGGTTGCGGCGCAGCAGCGCCCCAGCGCCCAGCGGCCGGAAATGCACCCCGCGGAGGGCCAGGGGGATGAGCGCGACGATGATGAGGGCGTTGAAGAT
>DATEXR010000006.1 GCA_035256765.1 Candidatus Deferrimicrobiaceae bacterium
ACCTTTTGACCGACCGCGAGAGGATCTTTCTCACCCATCTCTCCTCGTGCGCCGGTTGAGCGTCCAAATTGGGGCAGGGGGTCCTTGCCCGGATATTGGCCGCCGTTCCGCCGCCGGACGATCCCCGTGTGCTCGTGGGGACCTCCCACGCCGATGACGCGGGGGTGTTCCGCCTTTCCGAAGAAGAGGCGCTGGTGGCCACCGTCGACTTTTTCACCCCGGTGGTCGACGACCCGTACCTGTACGGCGCCATCGCCGCCGCCAACTCCTTGAGCGACATCTACGCCATGGGGGCTACGCCTCTCTTCGCCCTGGCCGTAGCCGCCTTCCCGGACGACGCGAAGATCCTCCCCCTGCTGGCGGACATCATGGCCGGGGCCGCCGACAAGGCGAAGGAAGCGGGCATCTGCATCATCGGGGGGCACACGGTCCGGGACAAGGAGCCCAAGTTCGGGCTTTCGGTCACGGGGAGGGTCCACCCGGAGAGAATCTGGGACAACCGGGGGGCGAAGCCCAAGGACGTCATCGTGCTGACCAAGCCGATCGGGACGGGGATCGTCACGACGGCGATCAAGTGGGGGATCGCCCCGCAAGAGACCACGAAAGCCGCGATCCGTTCGATGACAAGGCTCTCCGCCGGGGCCGCCCGCGCGGGGCGGGAGGCCGGCATCCACACGGCCACGGATGTCACCGGGTTCGGCCTTCTCGGGCACCTGATCGAGGTCCTCGAGGGGAGCGACCTCTGCGCCGAGATCCGGCTCAAGGACGTCCCGGTCTTCCCGGGGGTGCGCGACCTGATGAGGCGCCGCGTGGTGGCGGCGCTCTCCGGCCGCCGGACCTTCCCGGGCGCCTCGTTCCTCCACTCCCGGTTCGGCTCTCCGCCCGTCCCCGGCGGCACCCACGAAAATATCTCGTTCCAGATCGCCAAGGTGCGCGTGCCGCCTCTCCTCCCGGAGGAGGAGATTCTTCTGCTTGCCGACCCCCAGACCTCGGGCGGGCTTCTCCTGTTCGTCCCCGAGGAGCGCGCCGAGGCGCTCCTGCAAGCCCTCGCGCGGGAGGGGGAGGGGGCGTGGACGATCGGCCGCACCCTCGCGATGCCGGGGCCCGAGATGCACCGCGTCACCGTCGTCTGATCGGGGTATACTTCTTCCAGCCGCTACGACCGATTCCCTTCGGAGGTTCCCTCATATGGATCGTCTTTCGTCGGCCGGGATGCTGGTTGCGCGCGTCCTCCTGTCGGGCATCTTCCTTTCCTCCGGCGTGCAGAAGATCTTCGCGTTCTCCGGGACCCAGGCCTACATGGCGAAGTTCGGGATGAAGATGACGGGGCTCTTCCTGGTCCTGGCCATCCTCTTCGAGATCGGGGGGGGGCTCTCCGTCCTCCTGGGGTACTACCCGCGCCTGGGCGCGCTCGCCCTTCTCCTTTTCCTGATCCCGACGACGGCCGTCTTCCACCGGGATTTTTCCAACCCCGCCCAGATCGTCCAATTCGTAAAGAACGTGGCGATCATGGGGGGCCTGCTGGCCGTCCTCTCGGCGGGAGGGGGGGAGTTCGTCTTCCGCCGGAAGACCTAAGAACAGGGACGTTCCTAAAAAGCAAGGGGACGTTCTTAAAACTTTTCAGAATGGATGGGGACGTTCATGAAACTTCCCGATGGCCGGTGGCCAGGAGGAAGGATGCGGAACCGTGCGTGCAAAAAAAAGTATAGGAACGTCCCTTTGCTTTCGAAAAAGTTCCGTCGCGCTCCTGTTTTTTCCGGAGCCGGGTCGGTGGTAGTATGGTGAATAAAAACCGGGGACGTTCCTAAGAACGGGGACGTTCCTGAGTTT
Organism: Candidatus Deferrimicrobiaceae bacterium; assembly: GCA_035256765.1. Classification (NCBI taxonomy): domain Bacteria; phylum Candidatus Deferrimicrobiota; class Candidatus Deferrimicrobia; order Candidatus Deferrimicrobiales; family Candidatus Deferrimicrobiaceae; species Candidatus Deferrimicrobiaceae bacterium. The sequence goes on from DATEXR010000006.1 coordinate 1,831, forward strand.
TTCATCCTGCATGCGAGATGGCGCGGAGGTGAGGGGATGAGCAAGATCGACATCGGGCGCGCAAGGTCGCTTTCCATCAAGTGTCTTTCGGAGGTCTCCTGGCACGACAACGCCCGGATGCGGCAGGATGTACGGGAGGCCGGGGGCCTGGGCGTCGACCAGTTCGACGTGAAGTGGACGCCGGAGAACGCCGCGGGGGTCTCGTCCCTCATCGAATCCGTGGACGGAGGGGGCCGCAACCGGAAGTTCCTCATGGACGTGGGATGGGACGTCGAGTACATGGACCAGGTATTCCGCCGCGAGGGGATCGACCGGATGCTCGCTGCCGGCGAGATCCACTTCCTCTACATCACCCACGAGCACGTCGACCACTTCTGGGGCCTTCCCGCCGCCGTAAAATATCGCCCTGACGTGAAGATCCTGATCCCGACCGGCTTCTCGGAGAAGAGCCGGGAGATCATCCGGCAATCGGGCCACACGGGGAAGGTGGTGGAGCTCGGTCCGGAGGGTCCGCACCTCCTGTTCCCCGGCTGCGCCTCGGTCACCTTCGACATCCCGATCTTTCTCAAGACCCACGGGGAGCAGGTCCTCTACTTCCACGTGGAGGGGCGGGGGATGATCACCGTCACGGGATGCTGCCACCAGGGCGTCCTCGGGCTTCTGGAGTACGCACAGGAGAACTTCGACGGCTTCTTGGAGTTCCACGGGATCTACGGGGGGCTGCACATCTCGCCGTTCGAGGAGTGGGGGCCCGCCCAGGACGAACTGCTGGACAAGCTCTCCTCCTTCCGGGTGCAGCGATTCGCCTGCAACCACTGCACGGGGGTCCTGACCGTCCAGAAGATGCTCGAGCGCGGGATGCCCGTCGTGCGCGGGTCGGGAAGGCACGGCAGCAAGAGCGAGCTCTACCTGGGCAACGGCGACACAGTCGTGTTCTGACGGCGCCCCCGCGTCACGGGGACGACCCTCCCGATGCATTCCACCGGGCGATCAGCGAAGAGACGATCCGCACCATCGCTTCGATCCCCGAAAGGGGGATCCGTTCGTCCACGCCGTGGATCCGCCCGAACTCCCCCCGTGGCAGAAGCAGCGGGGCCAGCCCGTAGGTGTCGATCCCCAGCGATCGGTAGAAGCGCGAATCGGTGAACCCGGTGGACAGGTAAGGGATGACGACGGCGTCCGGGTGCACCGACCGGATCGCATCCTCCAGCGCGTCGAACAGGGGCCCCCGCGGCGACCCGTTCGGCCTCTCGGCGAAGTCGATCTCCACGCGGACGGACAGATCCTGCACCATCTCCCGCACCCGGCCGGCCACGTCCTCCGGATCCTCGCCCGGCAGAATGCGGCAGTCCACCGTCCCCTCCGCCTTCGCGGGGATCACGTTCGGCTTGAATCCCGCCGCAAGCGTCGTCACGGCGAACGTGTTGCGCAGCAGCGGGTCGATCTCGGGATACGCGGAAGCGAACTCCTCCAGTTTCGCGACATCCCCGGGCCCCCCGTCAAGCGTTGCCGGGTCGAGGGCGATCCGCCCCAACGCGAAAAGGGTCCGCATCATCTCCCGTACCGGGTCGCAAAGCCGCGTGGGACCGCGATACTCGGCGATCCTCGCCATCGCCCGGGAAAGCCTGGCCGGGGCGTCACGGGGCGACGGGCGGCTTCCGTGCCCGGCCCTCCCCTCCGCGGAAAGGGTGAGCCACAGCGGCCCCTTCTCCCACAGGGTCACGAGGAAGAAATCCCCCTCCCCGAAGAGGTCCTGGACGCCCACGCCCCCCTCGTTCATCCCGAACGCGCGCCCGAAGGATACGGGGAGGTTCCGGACGAAGTACTCCGCCCCTTCCTTCCCCCCGACCTCCTCGTCGGCGTTCGCCACGAGGAAGAGCTTGCGGCGCAGCGTCCCGGCCCGGGCGGCGCCGATCGCGGCGCACAGGTGCGCCACCCCGAGCCCCTTGGTGTCCAGCGTCCCGCGGCCGTACATGTATCCGTCCCGGATCTGCGCGGAGAACGGCGGAACGCTCCACTCCTCCGCCCGCGCCGGCACGAC
>DATEXR010000007.1 GCA_035256765.1 Candidatus Deferrimicrobiaceae bacterium
CCGGAGATGGTCGGCGGTGTCCACTTCCACGGTGCCCGTCGTGGCGAACAGCCGCAGGAAGATGGCCAGCGCGACGGCCGCCTCGGCGGCCGCGAGCACGATGACGAAGACGGCGAAGATCTGCCCGCCGATCAACCGGGATCCATAGTGCGAAAACGCCACGAAATTGATGTTGGCGGCGTTCAGGACCAGCTCCACCCCCATGAGGACGGCCACCGCGTTGCGCCGCGTCAGGATCGTGTACAGCCCGCAGCAGAAGAGCGCCGCGCCGATGACCAGCATCTTGTCCAGGGCCATCTACTTCGGCTCCTCCATGTCGGGTCTGCGGAGATCGGACCGGTCCGGCCGCGACAGGAGCGCCGCGCCGATGAGGGCGGCGAGCAGCAGCACGGAGGCGACCTCGAACGGAAGCAGGTAGCGGGTCATCAGAAGCTCGCCGATCTCTGCGGTGGTCGGCTGGTACGTGACCTGCGGCTTCAGGAGGAACACCGGGGATACCGCCGTGTGCGCCAGCACGCCGAACAGGGCGAGGCAGATCGCCGCCGCGGGCAGCCGGAAATGGACCGGGTTGGAAAGCTTGACGGAGGAGATCCGGTTCGACAAAAAGACCGCGAACATGATCAGCACGAGGATCCCCCCGACGTACACGAGCACCTGCGTGGCCGCCAGGAAGTCGGCGGAAACGAGCACGTACAGGCCCGCTACCCCGAAGAAGGTGAACAGAAGCGCCACTGCGGCGTAGATGATGTTCGGAAGGGTCGCCACGAGAATCGCCGACCCCACCGTCAGGGCCGCCAGCACGTAGAAGACCAGATCCGCCGGTCCCTTCATTTCGTCTTCCCCCCGCCCTCTTCCGGGGACTCCTCCGGCTTCGCGGGCTCCCCCTTCGGTCCCTGCGCGGGCTTTTTCTCCCCGTCGTCGCCGGCCGCGGGGTTCCCCGCCGCAAACGCCGGCGCCGCGGGCTGCGCCACCGGCGGTACTCCCTTTTTCTCCGGTACGGAGGGGGCATCCCCCTTCGCTCCCGTTGGAGCTTCGGGGGACACGTCCGTGGTCTTGGCTTCCTTCGCCGCCTCCGCCTTCGCCGCCGCTTCCGCCACCTGCTTCGCCACGCGGGCCTTGATCTCAACCGCCTCTTCGAAGACGAAGTGCAGGATCAGCTCCCCGCGGCTGACCGTCGCCTTCTCGTATCCGCTCGTGTGCGTGAGCGACTTCGGAGGGCACACCTCGACGCACAGTCCGCAGTACATGCAGCGCCCGATGTTGATTTCGTAGGAGACGAGCACCAGCTTCTTGTCGGCCCCCCGGACCGCTTCGAGGGCGATGCAGTCGACGGGACAGACCTTCACGCACATGGAGCAGCTCGTGCACTTCTTGATGTCGTTGTACAGGAACCCCCGGAACCGCTCGGACGGCTCCCAGCGCTCCTCCGGGTACTGGAGGGTGATCGTCTCCCTCGGGTCCACCCCGTACCGCGCGGTGATCCGCATCCCCTTGGCGGTGGTCGCAACGGCTTCCCAGATGTCGCCCAAATATTCCTTCAAGCCCATCCCGTTATCCGAAGAGCGACGCGATCATCGCGGGAATCCCCTTGCCGCGGAAGAGCAGCAGCCAGAGGGAGACGCCCAGCAGGTTGAAAAACGTGAGCGGAACGAGGTACTTCCACGCCATGCGCATGAGCTGGTCCACGCGCAGCCGGGGCAGGGTCCACCGGACCCACATCATGAGCAGGACGAGTCCCAGCGTCTTCCCGAGGAACACGCCCAGGGAGAACAGGTTGCCCCAGGAGGCGGGGAGCGCTTCCACGGAAAGAAACGGGACGTGCCACCCGCCGAGGAAGCAGGCGGTCGCCAGCGCGGACACGACGAACATGTCGCCGTATTCGGCGAGGAAAAAGAAGGCGAACCGGATCCCCGAGTACTCCACATGGTACCCGGACACGAGTTCCGATTCGGCCTCCGGGATGTCGAAGGGGGTCCGGTTGGTCTCCGCCAGCGCCGCGGTGTAATACAGGAAAAAGGAAGCGAAGGTGAACGGGTTGTGGAACAGGTTCCACCCGAAGATGCCGAGAAAACCTGCCTGGGACCGGACGATGTCCTGGAGGGAGAGGGAGCCGGCGATGAGGACCGCGGGAAGGATCGCCATCCCCACCGGGACCTCGTACGAGACGATCTGCGCCGCCGCGCGCATCCCCCCCAGGAGGGCCCACTTGTTGTTGGAGGACCACCCCGCGAGCATCACCCCCACCACCACGAGGGAACTGATGGCCATCACGTAATAGACTCCGATGTTCAGGTCGGAGGCGATCAGCCCCACGCCGAAGGGGATGACCACGAAGGCGGCGAAGGAGCCGATGAACACGAGGTAGGGCGCCAGGGCGAAGAGGAAGCGGTCGGCCTGGGCCGGGATGATGTCCTCCTTGAGGAGGAGCTTGATCCCGTCGGCCAGGAACTGGAGGAGCCCCACGGGGCCGACCCGGTTCGGCCCGATGCGCGCCTGGATGTCGCCGGCCACCTTCCGCTCCACGTAGGTCGCCAGGCCCGCGTACAGCAGGGCGAACGTGAGGACGACCGCCGCGACCACCACCATCAACAGGAGGGTCAGCGTCCACAGCGGGACTCCCGAGAGCGCCGGCACGGCGTGGACCAGGGATATCGCGAGCGATTCCATCATGGCGCTACCGGTCGATCTCCGGGAGAATGATGTCGAAGCTGCCGATGACCGCCACGATGTCGGCGATCATCAGTCCCTTGGTGACCTTCTCGAAGATGTTCATCGTCACGAAGGAGGGGGCGCGGATCTTCAGCCGGTACGGATTCACCGTCCCGTCGCTGATCAGGTAGATCCCCGTCTCCCCGCGCGGGTTCTCGGCGCGGAAGTAGACCTCTCCGGCGGGCGGCTTGAACACCCGGGGGACCTTGGCCATCACCGGGCCGTCGGGGGTCTGCGCGATCGCCTGGCGCAGGATCTTCACGCTTTCCCTCATCTCGTTGATCCGGACCATGTACCGGTCGAAGCAGTCCCCCACCGTCCCCCGCTCCCCGGTTCCGACGCAGACGTCGAAGTCGAGCTTCGGGTAGACCGAATACGGCTCGTTCCTCCGCAGGTCGAAGGAAACCCCGGAGCCCCGCAGGTTCGGCCCCGTGAGCCCGTAGGCGACGGCCTCTCCGCCGGAAATGGCCGCGACGTTGGCGAGCCGGTGGACGAAGATCTTGTTGTAGGAGATCAGGTTGTTGTATTCGGGGATCTTCGGCTCGAAGTAGTCGAGGAACTCCTTCGTCTTCTCGAGAAACCGGTCCGGCAGGTCGGCCGAGACGCCGCCGATGCGGACGTAATTGTACGTCAGCCGGTTCCCGCAGATGTCCTCGAACAGGTCGTTGACCCTCTCCCGCTCGCGGATGGCGTAAAGAAACGGGGTGAAGGCCCCCATGTCGGCGGTGAACGACCCGAAGGCGATCAGGTGGGAGGAGATCCGGTTCAGCTCGCACACGATCACCCGGATGTATTCCGCCCGCTCGGGGACCTCGATGCCTGCGAGCTTCTCCACGGTCCACGCCCATGCCGCGTTGCAGTTCATCGAGGCGAGGTAGTCGAGTCGGTCGGTGAACGGCATGAACTGCGCGTAGGTGACCCGCTCGCCGATCTTCTCCAGCGCCCGGTGCAGGTACCCGACATCCGGCTTGGCGTTGACCACCACCTCGCCGTCGGTGCGCAGGATCACCCGGAGCACCCCGTGGGTACTCGGGTGCTGCGGCCCCATGTTGATGAGCATCTCCTGGGTGGGAAGCGCTTCCGCGTGGGCCTTCATACCTTGATCCCGTGGTAGAACTCGGGGTACTTGTAGTCCTTGCGCAGCGGGTGCCCCTCCCAGTCCTCCGGAAGCAGGATGCGTCGCAGGTCCCAGGACCCCTCGAAGACGATCCCGTAGAGGTCGTACGCCTCCCTCTCCTGGAAGTTCGCCGCCGGCCAGACCCCGTCGACGCTCGGCAGCGACGGCGCCTCCCGGGGAAGGTACGCCTTGACCCCGATCTGGTGGCCGATCGTAAGGGAATAGAGATGGTAGACGACGGCGAAGCGGTCCTTGTAGTCGACGCCGGACAGGCACATGAGCGAGTCGAACTTCATCGCGGGGTCGTCGCGCAGGAACAGGGAGACCTCCCGGACCGACTCCGGAGACACGACCAGGAAGGCCGGGCGGAAGCCCTCCTCCTGGAGTTCCACCACCGCGTCGCCGAATTTCGCCTTGACCGCCTCGAAGATCGCTTTCGGTTCCAAACGGGTTCCCTTACGCCTTCGCCGCGAAATTTCTCTTCTGCTCGATGATCTTCTGCAGCTTGAGGATGCCGTCGATGAGCGCCTCGGGGCGGGGGGGGCAGCCGGGGACGTAGACGTCGACCGGGATGAGAAGGTCCACCCCCTTGACCACGCAGTACGAGTCCTTGTAGAAGGGGCCGCCCGTGTTGGCGCAGGATCCCATCGAGATCACGTACTTGGGCTCGGGCATCTGTTCGTACAGCCGTATCAGCCGCTCGGCCATCTTGTGCGTGATGGTCCCGGCGACGATCATCAGGTCCGACTGCCGGGGGGTCGCCCGGAAGACGGCGCCGAACCGGTCGAGGTCGTACCGGGAGGCGCCGGTCTGCATCAGCTCGATGCCGCAGCAGGCCGTCGCGAACAGGAGGTACCAGAGGGAGGACTTCCGGCACCAGTTGATGAACTGGTCGGCGCTGCCCACCATCACGTGCGCCTCGGGGCCCAAGGACCCCGGGCCGACGGCGGGAGCCGGAACGCCTTGCGCGGGATCGTGGCTCAT
>DATEXR010000008.1 GCA_035256765.1 Candidatus Deferrimicrobiaceae bacterium
AGGGAGATCGCGGAATTCTAAGCGCTTGAGGAGTGTCCCCCCAGACGGGCGCATGTCTTGCTCCGCAGCCTCGGAGGGGACACTCCTCAACGCAGGGCGCTTTCCACCTTCCTCACGTACGCGTCGGTGAGAAGGGAAAGATTCCTTGGGCGCGTGCAGTCTCATGCCGCGTCCTTCCCCGCGGGCACGGCCTTGATCGGGAGCGGGGAATGTCCGACCGCTTCCGGGCCCAGGACGACGGGTTTGCCGGTCCGGGAGGCGATCCCGCGCAACATCCCCTGGAAGAGAAACCGGTGCAGGGGGGAAAGAGTTCTCAGGAACGTCCCTGTTCCTACTGCGACCGGGGACCCGGGGCGATGCGGGGGGGTCGACGAGGCGGGGGGACACTCCTGGAGGTTGTCGGTAGTGCGGTTGGAGGAGTGTCCCGCTGAAGGGAAGAACTTGCGTCGAGCGGAACCGGCAGCGAGCGGGCGCAAGGTCGCGAGCGTAGCCGAGTGGACCCCTCCGCGAGCCAGGGGCCCCGGTACCGGGAATGCAGTCAGCGGCGGAGCGTGACCCGCGAGCCAGGGGCGCCAGTCGCGGCACGTCCCTTGCGTTACCGCAGGAAGCATTGCGTTTTCCTCCCGTGCGCCACCGATGCCTGGCGGGAACGAACCGTAGCGAAAAGGAGCCGCCGTTTGCTCGTCCGCGTTCTCGCTTCCACCATCGCGGGGATCGATGCCGTTCCCGTGGAGGTGGAGACCGACATTTCGAAAGGACTTCCCTCCCTCACGATCGTGGGGCTGCCGGGGGGGGCGGTTCGCGAGAGCGCGGACAGGGTGCGCGCCGCCATCCGCAACTCGGGGCTCCCGTACCCGGGACGCAAGATCACCATCAACCTCGCCCCCGCCGACCTGCGCAAGGACGGGGCGCTCCTCGACCTCCCGATCGCTCTTTCCCTCCTTTGCGCGGAGGGGCTTGTCCCGGCGGACGCCCTGGGGAACTACCTGGTCGGGGGAGAGCTCTCTCTCGACGGTTCCGTCAAGCCGGTGCGGGGCGTCCTTTCCCAGGCCCTCCTCGCGCGGCAGACCCGGCTTCCCGGGATCATCGTCCCGTCCGACAATTACGAGGAAGCCACGCTCGTGCCCGGCCTGACGGTCATCCCCGCGGAGACGCTTCGAGACGCGGCGGCGGCCCTGTCCGGGGAAATTCAACGACCGCGGGAAAAACGAGGGGGGGCGCCCCTCGACGCCGGTGAGCCCCGCGGGCCGGACCTTCGGGATGTCGTCGGACAGCCGGTGGGGCGAAGGGCCCTGGAGATCGCGGCCGCCGGGGGCCATGC
>DATEXR010000009.1 GCA_035256765.1 Candidatus Deferrimicrobiaceae bacterium
CGTGAACCCGGCGAAGCTGCGGTGGTGGATCCTGCCGTAGAAAGCGAGCAACTGCCTCGCGAGCACCTCCAGATCCTGGGGACGTTCGCGCAATGGAGGGATCTCGACCTGAATGACGTTCAGGCGATAGAAAAGATCCTCGCGGAACCGCCCGGCCTTGACCTCCCCTTCCAGGTCCCGGTTGGTGGCCGTGATGATGCGTACGTCGGCCTTGCGCGTCGACGGATCGCCGAGCCGCTCGTATTCCTGGTCCTGCAGGAACCGCAACAGCTTGGGCTGCAGGGAAAGGGGGAGATCGCCGATCTCGTCGAGGAAGAGCGTTCCCCCCTCGCAGGCGGCGACACGCCCCGGGTTGTCGCGGACTGCGCCGGTGAACGCACCCTTCCCATGGCCGAACAGCTCGCTCGTAAGGAGCTCCGCCGGCAGGGAGGGGCATGACACCACGCCGAACGGTTTCCCGGAGCGCCGGCTCCAGCCGTGGATCGCGCGGGCCAGGACGGTTTTTCCGGTCCCGCTCTCCCCCCGAAGGAGAACCGCGGCGTCGGTAGGCGCGACCTGCCGGGCCACTTCCATGGCGCGCTGCATCGCGGGGCTTTCGCTCGAAAAACGGACCTCCGGGGCCATTCTCTCCAGGTCCTCCCGGAGGGCAGCCACCTTCTGCTCCAGCGTCCGCACTTCTTCCACTTTCCGCACGGCGAGAAGGACCTGGGCCGGCGTGAACGGTTTCGGGATATAGTCGGTCGCCCCACGGCGTATGGCTTCCACGGCCGTATCGATCGAAGCGTACGCGGTGATGACGACGATCTTCATCCAGGGGCTTCCCGAGAGCAGCACGGGGATCAAATCCAGGCCGCTCGCCGTGCCCAGGCGGAGATCGACGAACGCCATGTGGAAGGTACGGCGGGACGCCGCTGTAACGGCGTCCTGGAAGTTGCTGACGGCGGTTACGTGGTGGCCTTCGGCCTCCAGGCAGATGGCGAGGGTCTTCCGGATGTTGCTCTCGTCGTCGACGACGAGGACGTTGATGGGAGCGCCGGTCGGCGTCGGGGTGGTCATGAGCCCCTTTCTCGCGGTACCAAGGCCATTATCCTCCATCGGTCGGATTCATGGAAAGCGGTTCAAGCTTGAATGCCGATCTACCCATGGGAACCCGGTCCGAGGACAATCTCCACTTCATCGACCTATGTTGTCTGATGCGGAGTTCTTACGTCGTGGGCGCAGGAAGATATACTTCCCGAGTTTGTCCTCGATCTCGATCGTGGTCAGGCGGCCGGTCCACACCCATTTCTTGCAGAACCAATCGAAGTACATCCGCGGGGAACCACCCCCTCAATGCCCGAATTGCCAAGGAGACCCGTAATAGCATCTCTCTTGACCAACAGATTTCCGACTTCGGGCGATGCGGGATGTCTCTTGTGCTTGGAGCGGAACCGGCGGTCTACTCCACCGTCACGCTCTTGGCGAGGTTTCTCGGCTGATCGACGTCGGTCCCTTTGAGGACCGCCATGTGGTAGGCCAATAGCTGCAGCGGGACCACCTCGAGGATCGGCCGCGCCAGCTCCCCGCAGGGCGGCAGGAAAAAGACGTCCTCCGCCTTGTCGAGCAGGTCGGTGTCCCCCTCGGTGCCCACCGCGATGATCCGCCCGCCGCGGGTGCGGGCCTCTTCGAGGTTGGAAAGGGTCTTCTCGTACGTTTCTCCCCGGGCGCACAGGACGAGCACCGGCATCCGCTCGTCGATGAGAGCGATCGGCCCGTGCTTCATCTCCCCGGCGGGGTACCCTTCCGCGTGGATGTAGGAGATCTCCTTGAGCTTCAGCGCCCCCTCGAGCGCGATCGGGTAGGAGATCCCGCGACCCAGGTAGAGGAAATCCCGGGAATCCTTGTACTTGCGGGCGATCGCGGCGATCTCCTCCTCCCTTTTGAGGACCTCCTCGATCTTTCGCGCCAGGTCGCTCAACTCCAGCAGGTGGGAGGAGAGGTCCGTCCGGGAAAGGATCCTGCGGGCCCGTCCCAGGCGCAGGCCCAGCAGGTAGAGCGCCACGAGCTGGGTGGTGAACGCCTTCGTGGACGCCACCCCGATCTCCGGCCCGGCATGGGTGTAGATCACCCCGTCGGAATCCCGGGCGATCGTGGAGGAAACCACGTTGCAGATCGAGATCGCCGCCGCTCCCTTCCCCTTGGCCTCCCGAAGGCCCGCCAGCGTGTCGGCGGTCTCCCCGGACTGGGACACGGGGATGCACAAGGTCCCCGGCTCCACGACGGGGTCGCGGTACCGGTACTCGGAGCCGAGGTCGACCTCCACCGGCAGGCGCGCGAGACGCTCGATCATGAACTTTCCGACCAGGCCGGCGTGCCACGAGGTCCCGCAGGCGACGATGAGCACCCGCGAAAGCTTTCGCAGCTCCTCCTCGCCGAGCGGAAGCGTTTCGAAGAAGACCTCGCCGGTCTCGGGGAGAACCCGCCCCGCCAGCGTGTCCAGGATCGCACGCGGCTGCTCGTGGATCTCCTTGAGCATGAAGTGGCGGTAGCCGCCCTTCTCCGCCATGACGGGAGACCAGTCGATGTGGACCGGAGGACGCCGTTTCACGTCCCCGGAGAAATCGGTCACCCGTATCCCCCCCGGTCCGGCAACGACGATCTCCCCGTCCTCGAGGAAGAGAGCGTCCCGGGTGTGGGAAAGCAGCGGAGGGAGGTCCGAGGCCAGGAAGGTCTCCCCTTCGCCGACCCCCACGACCATCGGGCAGTTCAGGCGGGCCCCCACCACCGTCCCCGGCTCCTTTTCGGAGAGGCAGAGGAAGGCGTACGACCCCTGAAGCGCCGCCACCGTCTTCCGGACGGACTCCTCGAGCCCCAGGCCTTGGGAGACGTACTCGTCCACCAGGTGGGCGATCACCTCGGTGTCGGTCTCCGAGCAGAAGCGCCGTCCCTTCGCGAGCAGGAGTTCCTTGAGCGTGCGGTGGTTCTCGATGATCCCGTTGTGGACGACCGCCACCTGTCCCGTCTTGTGCGGGTGGGCGTTATCGTCCGAAGGGCGTCCGTGAGTCGCCCACCGGGTGTGCCCGACGCCGCATGTCCCCGAGAGCGGGGCGCGGGCCACCAGTTCGAGGAGTCGCGTGATTTTCCCCTCGCTCTTGCGGATGACGATTTCGCCGCCGTCGAGGACGGCGATCCCCGCCGAATCGTACCCGCGGTATTCCAGTTTGCGCAGTCCGTCGAGGAGGATCTCCCCGCACTGCTTCGGCCCGGTGTACCCGACGATCCCGCACATGGTCACTTCTTTTTCACGACGGGAATGGTCAGCCCCGCCTTGCGCAGCAGTTCCGGCATCCGCCGGATCACCCAGTTCTCGATCACCGTCTGCTCCACCCGCGACAGGGCGAGGGCATACGGCGGAACGTCCTGGGTGACGGTCGCGCCCGCTCCGATCAGGGCCCCCTTGCCGATCGTGACCGGGGCGACGAACTGCGTGTCGCTGCCGACGAATACCCCGTCGCCGATCACCGTCGTGTGCTTGGCGATCCCGTCGTAATTGCAGGTGATCGTCCCGGCGCCGATGTTGGCCTTCTCCCCCACGATCGCGTCGCCGATGTAGGCCAGGTGATTCGCCTTCGACCCTTTCCCGATCCGGCTCTTCTTCACTTCGACGAAATTGCCGATGCGGGCATCCTCCCCAATGTCTGCCTCCGGCCGCAAGTGGGCGAACGGGCCCAAAATCGCCCTCTTTCGTACGTGCGAGTCGGTGAGCACCGAGTACGGCTTCAGGTGCGCGCCGTCGTCCACCCGGCAGTTCTCCACGACGCAGCCCGTCTGGATCCGGACCCCTTTCCCGATCCTCGTCTTCCCGAGCAGCGCCACCCCGGGCTCGATCAGCGAATCGGCCCCCACGAGGACCTCCGGCTCGATGTAGGTCCGGTCAGGAGCCACCACGGTCACCCCGGCTTCCATCAGGGAGTCGATCTTCGCCCGCCGCAGGACCTCGGTGGCTTCGGCAAGCTCCTTCCGGGAGTTGATCCCGCGCACCTCGTCGGGATTCCCGGCGACGACGGGGACGACAATCTTCCCCTCCTGGAGGGCCTGCACGACGAGGTCGGTGAGGTAGAACTCCCGCTGCACGTTGACGTCCGTCAGGCGCGGGAGGTTCCTCACGAGGAATTTACGGTCGAAGACGTACGTCCCCGAGTTCACTTCCCGGATCTTCCGGATCTCGGGGCCGCCATCCCTCTCCTCCACGATGCGGGCGACGGTTCCGTCCGGGTTCCGCAGCACCCGCCCGTATCCGGCGGGGTCGGGGAGGATCCCGGTCAGCACGGATGCGGCCGCCTTCCTGCGTCTTCGGACCGAGAGGAGGGTGCGGATCGTCAGGGGTTGAAGGAGCGGGGCGTCCCCGCAAAGGACGACGATCTCCTTCGCCTTGGGGGACAGGACGGAAAGCCCGCACCGCGCGGCGTCCCCCGTCCCCAGCTGGTTCTCCTGGACCGCCACCTTCCCGCCGAATTCTTCCGTCGTCCCGATCACCTTCTCCCGGCCGTGGCCGAGCACGAAGACGATCTCGGTGATCCCGGCGTCCTTCGCCGCGCGCGCGACGTGCCAGAGCATCGGCTTCCCCGCGACGGGGTGCGCCACCTTGGGGAGAGAGGATTTCATCCTCTTTCCCT
>DATEXR010000010.1 GCA_035256765.1 Candidatus Deferrimicrobiaceae bacterium
CGCTCGAAGGGGGTGCGTGAGGGCCGCGGAGACATGGGCGGTATTATATAAGGAAATCCGGCCGGAAAGGGTTAGAACGCGGGGAAGCTTTGGAGAAACCGGGAGAGGATCCCCTCGGGGAGGAAGGTCGCGCCGTGCGGGACCCTCCCGAGGTACCGATCCCCCGCGATCCGTCGCACCTCCCCCTCGTTGCTTTCCCTCGCCGGGGACCGTTCCGCGGTCCGGTCGTTGAGGATCACCCCGAGGAGGAAAAGCCCCTCCGCCCGAAGATAGTGCGTGGTGAGCTTCAGGTGGTTCAGGACCCCGAGGCGATTCTCCGCCACCACCAGCACGGGGAGACGCGCCTCCCTGGCCAGGTCGGTAAAGGAATACCCCTCCCGGATCTCCACCGTGACTCCTCCCGCACCCTCCACCAAGACGATGTCGGAGACTTCGGCCGCCCCCGCGATCGCCGCACGGATCCGCCCGGTATCGATCGTCACTCCGTCCCGGCGCGCGGCAAGGTGGGGGGAAAGCGGGGCCGATAGAGGATACGGGCAGACCTCGGGGAGGGGCAGGCGCGGGGCGATCGCTTCCCGCAGGAGGGAGGCATCGGCCGGGAACGGCGCGCCGTCCGCGCCGGTTTCGCACCCGGACTCCACCGGCTTCAGCGGCCGCACGGCAAGCCCCTCCCGCCGCATCGCTTTCCCGAGCAGGCAGGAGACGTACGTTTTCCCCGCCCCCGTATCGGTCGCCGTGACAAGGATGGCCTTCCGGGGGACATTCCTGGCTATTATCTTTTCCCGGCTCAGGAGTGTCCCCCCCCAAGAACCGCTTCGATCGCCCAGGCGGCGGAGCGGACCAGGAACTCGATCTCCGATTCGGAGGAGGAGAGGGGCGGCATGAGGACGATGACGTCGCCCAGGGGGCGGAGGATGACTCCGCGCTCCCTCACCTTCCGGACCACGCGCTGACCGATTTTCTCCCCCGCCGGGAACCGCTCGCGGGTCCCGCGGTCCGCCACGATCTCGATCCCCGCCATCAGCCCCTTCCGCCGGATCTCCCCCACGTTCCGGTGCCCGGACAGCTCCGCAAGCTCCCGCGCCATCGTCTCGGAGAGGCGGGACACCCGGGGGAGGACCTCCTCCCGCTCGAAGATCGAGAGGGTCGCGATCGCGGCCGCGCATCCGAGGGGGTTGGCGGTATAGGAATGACCGTGGAAAAACGTCTTGAACTCCTCGTACCGTCCGAGGAACGCCCGGTAGATCTCCCCGGTCGCGAGCGTGGCCGCCAGCGGCAGGTACCCGCCGGTCATCCCCTTGGCGACCGCCAGGATGTCCGGCGCGACCCCCTCCTGCTCGCAGGCGAACATCGTCCCCGTCCGCCCGAAACCCGTGGCCACCTCGTCGCAGATGAGGAGGATGCCGCATTCCCGCGTCACCGCCCGGAGCCTCGCAAGGTACCCTTCCGGCATCAGCAGCATCCCCGCCGCCCCCTGCACGAGCGGTTCGACGATCGCGGCGGCGAGCCGGTCTTTCCGGGCCCGCATCTCCGCCTCCATCCGCTCCGCGCAGAAAAGATCGCAGGAAGGCCGGGTCAGGCCGTAGGGGCAGCGGTAGCAGTGGGGGGCGGGAATCCTCCGGGTCGAGAACAGCAGCGGGCGGAAGATCTTGTGGAAGAGGTCGATCCCGCCGGCGGAAACGGAGCCGATCGTGTCGCCGTGGTACGCCTCGGAGAGGGTGAGAAACTCCTGCCTCGCCCGTCCCCCTCCCTCCTGCTGGCGCCAGTACTGGAACGCCATCTTGATGGCGATCTCCATCGCGGTGGATCCGTTATCGGAATAGAAGACGCGCGAGAGCCCCGGGGGGGCGACGGCCAGAAGCTTCTCCGCGAGTTCGATCGCGGGAGCGTGGGACAGCCCCAGGAAGGTCGAATGGGCCACCCGGTCGAGCTGGGAGCGGATGGCGTCGTCGATCTCCTTCCTGCGGTGCCCGAACAGGTTCACCCAAAGCGACGAGACGCCGTCGAAATATTTCCGCCCCTCCGTGTCGAAGAGGTAGTTTCCCTCGCCGCGCTCGATGACGAGCGGGTCGTCCTTCTCCCAGTCCGCCATCTGGGTGAAGGGGTGCCAGATCGTCGCCTTATCCCTGGTTTGCAGCCGTCCCGTCCGCTCCAATTTCTCTCTCCCGAAGCGCCTCGTCGATCCTTGTCGCCGCCGTGCGTACCATCTCTTCGGTGTGCGTGGCCATGAGCGTCAGGCGCAGGCGGCCCGTCCCCTCCGGCACCGTGGGGGGCCGGATTCCGTGGACGAACACCCCCCGGTCGAACAGCGCCCGGGAAACGGCCATCGTGTCCTCGTCGGACCCCACGAGGATCGGCACGATGGCGGTGTCCGAACCGGCCTTCCGCCCCCTCGCCTCCATCTCCCCCCGGAACGTCTTCCCGTTCTCCCACAAGGCCGAAAGCCGCCCGGGCTCACGCACCAGGAGGCCGAGCGAGGCAAGCGTCGCCCCCGCGATCGCCGGGGGAAGGCCGGTGTTGAAGATGAACGGCCGGCACTTGTTGATGAAGTAGTCGACCATCTTCCGCGTGGAGCACAGGTACGCGCCATACGTGCCCAGCGCCTTCGAGAAAGTCCCCATCTGGATCTCGACCCGGCCGGTGAGGCCGAAGTGATCCGCGGAACCGCGCCCGCGGGGGGGGAGCACCCCCGTGGCGTGGGCGTCGTCGACGACCAGGATCGCCCCGTGCCGCTCCTTGACCGTAACGAGGTCGGGAAGCGGCGCGATATCCCCGTCCATGCTGAAGACGCTGTCCGTCACCACGATCTTCCGACGGGAGGAGGAGGACTTGAGGAGGTCCTCCAGATGGGTGACGTCCGCGTGCCGGTACACCTCCACGCGGGCCCGTGACAGCCGGCATCCGTCCACGATGGAGGCGTGGTTCAGCTCGTCCGAGAAGATCGTCGCGTCGTCGTTGCCGAGCGTGGACAGGATCCCCAGATTGGCCATGTACCCCGCGCTGAACGTGAGACAGCTTTCCGCCCCTTTGAACCGCGCCACTGCCTCCTCGAGCTCGGCGTGGACGTCCATGTGCCCGCTGATGAGGCGGGAGGCGCCCGATCCGACCCCGTAGCGGCCGGCGCACTCCGCGAGCGCCGCGACCACCTCCGGGTGGTTGGCCAGACCCAGGTAATTGTTGGAAGAGAAGTTCAGCACTTCCCTCCCCTCGATCACGATCCTGGCGTCCTGGGGGGAGGAGAGCCGCCGCAGAAAGCGGTACCGCCCCTTCTCCTGGAGAGCCGTAATCTCCTCGGTGAGAAAGGAAAGGTCCATCAGGCGGGGAGGACGGTCAACCCCAGGTCGCGGATCATCCGGAGGTCATCCTCCGCCGGTCGTCCGGCCGTCGTCAGGTAGTTCCCCGCCATCGTCCCGGTCGCCCCCGCGGCGAAGATGAGGCTTTGCAGGTCCCGCAGATTCACCTCGCGGCCGCCGCAGACGATGATCTCCCGGCCGGGATGGACAAGCCGCATCATCCCGATGATCTTGAGGCAGTCGAAGGGGGCGAGCCCCCCTCTTCCCTCGAGCGGCGTCCCCGGGATCGGGTTGAGGAAGTTGACCGGGATCGAGTCCACGGCAAGCTCCCGAAGCGTTACAGCCAGTTCGACGCGGTCCGCGGCCGTCTCGCCGATTCCGAAGATCCCCCCGCAGCAGACCCAGGCCCCGGACGCTTTCGCCGCCCGGACCGCCCGGACGTCCTCCTCATAGTCGTGCGTCGTGCACATCGAGGGGAAGAAGCTCCGGGACGTCTCGAGGTTGTGGTGCACCGACCGGAGCCCCCGCGAAAGAAGATAGGTCACGTCTTCGGCCGACAGGTTCCCGAGGCTCACGCACGTCTCGATCCCCACCTCGGCCCGGATCCGCCCGATGGCGTTCCCCACCCGTTCGAGCTCACCGCGGCTGCGCATCGCGAGCCCCGACGAAACGATCGAAAACTCCCTGGCCCCGCGGGCCTTCGCCTCCCGTGCGGCCCGGATCATCTCCTCCTCTTCGATGAGGGGGTATTTCCGGATGTCGGCCTTCGACCGGCGGGACTGGGAGCAGAAAGAGCAGTCCTCCGAGCAGAATCCGGATTTCGCGTTCACGATGGAGCAGAGCCGTATCGCGTCCCCCTTGAAGCGTCGGCGGACGCCATCCGTCACGTCGAGGAGGCGCCAGAGGTCTTCCCGCGGCAGCGCCAGGACGGCAAGCGCGTCCTCCGCCCCGATCCCCTCCCCGCTCATAGCGTTTTCCCGAATCCGTTTCCAGAAATCTTCCAAGAAGCCCCTCCCCAGGAAAGCAGCGACCTCCCATTGTCGGCGGAACCCGGCGCCGCTGTCAACCTTTATGCCGGCGGACAGGTTTACAGAGGGGAAGGGGCGGGCCTTTCCCGATTCCCCTGTCCCGGGGAGGGTCGTTTTTCCATTACAATAAGAGAAAGCGGAAATTCTTTTTCTCCCCTGCGAAAGGGAGGTCATGGGAAAAAAGATACGGCTGGTGGTGTTCGACCTGGACGGAACACTGGTCGATTCCAAGGTCGACCTGGCGAATTCGGTCAATTACGCCCTGGGGGAGTTCGGATTCCCCTCCCTTCCGAACGGGACCATCTACTCCTACGTGGGCAACGGAGCCTCGACGCTCATCCTGCGGTCCCTGGGGACCGGCGGGAAAGAGATCCTCCCTCGCGTCCTCGAGACGTTTCTCGCCCATTACCGGGGACACTTGCTGGACACGACCGTCCCCTATCCGGGAGTCCGGGAGAGCCTTTCCGGGCACAACGGCGCCTTCGAGATGGCGGTGCTGACGAACAAGCCGATCGACATGACCCGGGCGATCCTTACCGGACTCTCGCTCTCCCGGCACTTCGTCGACGTGCGCGGGGGGGACAGTTTCGGGAGCAAGAAACCGGACCCGGAAGGACTGCTGCGCATCATGGAGAAGCGGGGGACGACCCCTGCGGAAACCCTCATGGTCGGGGACTCCGTGAACGACATCCTCGCCGGGCTGGGGGCCGGGGTCGCTACGTGCGGCGTCACCTACGGACTCGGCGCGGAGGGATTCGCCATGCACCCCCCGGACTTCACCATCGACCGGTTCCCGGAGCTGTTCGAGCGGATCCGCCCGATCGGATAAAGGGGAAATTTACGGCCGTGCGTCCACCCGGATCGTTCCCCATCCCCGCCATCCTCCTGTTCGCCGGGATCGTGCTTGTCCTGCGGCTTGCCTCCCGCTATCCCTCCCCGATCCCGCTGTTCCAACCCGACCTGCTGGGCGCGGCCCTGTTCCTTTATGCCCCTTTCCTGTACTACCGGCGCGGACGGGCGCCGACCTGGACCCGGCTTGCGGACGCGAAACAAAGCGTGGTCTTCTTTCTGGCGCTGGGGGCGGGGGGAGCGTTGGCCTTTTTCCTCGTTTCCGCTCTCCCTCTTCCCCTCTTCCCCCGCTCGCCCGGGGCGGGAGTCTCCTCCCTGGGCGCTCTCCTCTTCCGCCAGGCGATTCTCGTCGCCCTTCCCGAGGAGGTCTTCTTCCGGGGGTACCTGTACGACGCTTTCGAGGAGAAGGGGTGGGAGCCGGTCACCGCCTCGTCCCTTCTCTTCGCCGCGGGGCACCTGGCCATTCACGCGTCGGCGTACCGGGCGCTCACCTTCTTTCCCGCCCTCGCGTTCGGGTGGGCGCGGAAAAAAACGGGCAACATCTACGTCCCCGTGCTCCTGCACCTGCTGTACAACCTGTTTCCCTACCTGTCGGGAGGACCGGGATGAGCGGCGTCCGGGTGGCGTCCGGCCACCTCTTCTTCTTTTTCGCCTATGACGTCGGATTCGACATCTCCCTGCCGGAGGCGTCCCTCCTCTCCGAGGGGTCCGAATCGCCCGGGGTCGCCGGCCTTCGGCCGGTCCCCCAGCACCTGCAGTACCATCCCAAGCCGCTTCTTCTTGCCCCCGTACCCGTGGAGCTGCGCGCCGGCGCTTCCGCTTTCCGCCTGTCGGCCACCGTGAAGATCTTCGACTTCGGGGCGCTTTCCGTCGTCCTGTGCCTGCCCGTGCCCGACACGCCGTGGGAGGAATACGCCCGGACCGCGCTTCTCCTCGCCGGCGAGGGGGGAGTCGAGGAGGCCGCCCGGGATCTCGCCGTCCGGCTGTCCGAGCGGATCCGGCCCGCCGTGACCCGGCCGGGATTCGCGGAGATCGTGGAGGACTATCGCGTATGGCACGTCGGGGCGTTCGCCCCGGAGATGACCGGGTCGGAAGCCCTCGCGCGCCTTTCCCAGGACATCGCGCGGCTTTTGACGCTGGAACAGGGGGAGTTCAGCGGGGTGGCGATCGAAGACATCCTGCGCAACCCGATCCGGTACTTCGAGAACGACCTGGTCCTCTCCGCGTGGGACGCTTCCTTCGTCTTCGACCGAAGGTTCCAGGACACGGTCGACATCCTCGAGTTCCTGAACGCGCAGATGCTCGAGCTGCGCTTCTTCGACCGCGTCCTGCACGCCGCGATCGACGAGATGGGGGTGGAACTGCACAAGCGACGGAAGCTTCTGTCCCTCCTGGTCGACCCGTACGAAAAACCGCTCCGAAAACTTTCCGAGATCAAGATGGACGTCTCGATGGTCCGGGAGAGGATCAACAACGCCCTCAAGGTCGCCGGGGACGCGTATCTCGCCCGGGTGTACGAGGAGGCGCGCAGGAAGGCGGGGACGGAGAGGTGGGAAGGGACGATCCGCGACCAGCTGAAAACCCTGGAGGACATCTACACGATCCTGAACAACCGGGCGGCGGCGGCCCGCGCCGAGACGCTGGAGGTCATCATCATCGTGCTCATCGCGCTCGAGATCGTGATGGGGTTGCTCCGGCGCTGACGGCGGCTGCGCTTTCTGGTACCATTCACGAAGACCACCTGGGAGGGGAAAAAATGAGGGTACGGACCATCGACCAGCTCGATCTCTCCGGGAAGCGGACGCTCATCCGCGTCGATCTCAACGTCCCCCTGGACAAGGCGGGGAACATCACCGACGACACGAGGATCAAGGCGATCCTCCCCACGATCCGCCTGTCCATGGAAAAAGGGGCGAAGACGATCCTTCTGTCCCACCTGGGGCGCCCCAAAGGGAAGGTGGTCCCCGAGATGAGCCTCTCCCCCGTGGCGAAGCGCCTCGCCTCCCTCCTCGGGAGGGAGGTTTCCTTCGTGCCCGACTGCGTCGGGGAGGCAGCGCAAAAAGCCGTGGCCTCGATGAAACCGGGCGACGTCCTCCTTCTGGAGAACGTGCGGTTTTTCCCCGGCGAGGAGAAAAACGACGAAGCCTTCGGGAAGCAGCTCGCGGCCCTGTGCGACGCATACGTGAACGACGCGTTCGCGACCGCCCATCGGGGGCACTCGTCGAACGTGGCCGTCACCCGGTTCGTCCGGGAGAAAGCCGCCGGGCTGCTCATGAAGAACGAGATCGCCTATTTCGAGAAGGCCCTCGTCTCCCCCGCACGCCCGCTGGCGGCGGTCTTCGGCGGGGCCAAGATCTCCGGGAAGATCGAGGCGATCCACAACGTCCTCGGGAAGGTGGACAAGATCCTCATCGGCGGGGCCATGGCGAACACCTTCTTCGCCGCCCTGGGGTACGAGGTGGGCAATTCCCTCTACGAGGCGGAAATGGTCCAGACCGCGGGCAAGGTGATCGCGACCGCCACCGCCCGCAAGCTCAAGTTCTATCTCCCCGTCGACGTCGTGGTCGCCGACCGGCTCGACGCGTCGGCGGCCTCGAAGACCGTCCCCGCCCAGGAGATCCCCGTCGGGTGGACCGCAGCGGACATCGGGCCGGCCACATCGCTCCTCTTCAAGGAGGCGCTGCAGGACGCCAAGACCATCGTCTGGAACGGGCCGCTCGGGGCGTTCGAGATCGGTCCGTTCTCCAACGGAACCTACTCGATGATGCGGGCCCTGGCGGAGAGCGACGCCATCACCATCGTCGGCGGCGGGGACACCGACACGGCGCTGCACAAGGCGGGCCTGTTTTCGAGGATGTCCTACGTATCGACCGGCGGCGGGGCGTTCCTCGAACTCCTGGAAGGGAAACGGCTCCCCGGCATCACCGCGCTCGAGGAGGGGTAGAACGGGGGCTCAGTACTCAGCTCCAGTACCCCCGCTTTTTGTGCTCCTCGATCTCCTCCTCGATCATGCGGAGGTGGCGGCGCTCCTCCTCGAGGAGTTTCCGGTACATCTCCTGTCCCCTCTCGTCGTTGGCCTCCTCGAGGAACCTCGTGTAGAACTCGATCCCGACTTTCTCGTGCTTGCGGGCCTCGAGCAGGTTTCGGTTGAACCGCATCAGCTCGGACGCGCCGACATAATCCACTCCGTACTGCCCCTTCCTCTCGCCGGGATCCTTCCGCTCCACCCCCCGTAGCCTTCGAAGAAACGATCTCATCGTTCACCTCCCGGGGGATCCTCCCCCGGCCCGAAGCTCCTTCCCGGTCCCGGCCGGCACCGGACGAAACGCCGCCCGCCGGGAGGCCCGAAAGTCGGCCGTTTCCCGCGGCGGAGGAAGGAGCGATCGCTTTTTTCCATTGTATAATCATGAGGAGAACCCGATCAAACCCTTTTCCCGGGCGGCCCCCGAAAGGAACGCACGGATGACCCGCGCCTCTGCCGAATCCCGGATCGAAGAACTGCGAAAACGGATTCGGTACCACAACGAGCGTTACTACCGGGATGACGCTCCCGAAATCTCCGATGCGGAGTACGATGCCCTGTTTCGGGAGCTTACGGAGCTCGAGGAGGTCCATCCCGAACGGTTCGACCCGGATTCGCCCACGCAGCGGGTGGGTGCGCAGCCCGTGGAGTCGTTCGGAACGATCGTCCGGGAAGTTCCCATGCTGTCGCTCCAGAACGCCTTCGGCGAGGACGAACTGCGGGACTTCGACGTCCGGGTGAAACGGTTCCTGAAAGGGCGCGGGATCCCCGAATCGGCGGTCGACGCCTCCGGCTACGTCGCGGAGGTCAAGATCGACGGCCTTGCCGTGGAACTCACCTACGAGAGAGGAAGGTTCCTCCGGGGCGCCACGCGGGGAGACGGTGTCCGGGGCGAAGACGTGACGGGGAACCTCCGGACGATCCGGGATGTCCCCCTGGAAATCCCGCGGAAGAAGACGGCCGTCGATCCGCACTCCTCCCGCGCGATCCGGAAAGGACCCCCCCCGATCCTCGACGTCCGGGGCGAGGTGTACATGGACCGTCGGGACTTCGAGGAGATGAACCGGGGAAGGGAGCGGCGGGGGGAGTCGACCTTCGCGAACCCGAGGAACGCCGCCGCGGGCTCCGTCCGCCAGCTGGACCCGCGCGTGACGGCCAGCCGCCGACTCTCCCTGTGGGTGTACGGGACAGGCAGGGGGGAAGGCCTCTCCTTCGCCACCCACGGGGAGGAACTAGGGCTGCTTGCCGGCTGGGGATTCCCGGTCAACTGGGCAGGGACACGACTTTGCCGCGATATCGGGGAGGTGATCGAATTCTACCGCTCCATGGAGAAGGGCAAAGACACCCTTCCCTTCGAGGTGGACGGTGTCGTCGTCAAGGTGAACGACCGGAATCTCCAGCGGGAGATGCGGGAGGTCTCCCGCTCCCCGAGGTGGGCCGTCGCGGCCAAGTTCTCGCCCGACCGGGCCGAGACGACCGTTACGGACATCATCGTGAGCGTCGGCCGGACGGGGACGCTCACCCCGGTGGCGATCCTCTCCCCGGTCAACGTCCGCGGCGTGACGGTCCGGCGGGCCACGCTCCACAACCAGGACCTCTTGGACGAGAAGGACATCCGCATCGGGGACCGGGTCGTGATCCAGCGGGCCGGCGACGTGATTCCGGAGGTGGTCGAGTCGATTACCGCGAAACGGGGGGACCCGGGCAGGGGAAAGTCTTTCCGAATACCGGCAAGCTGCCCGGTATGTTCCTCCCCCGTCGAGCGGGTGCCGGGGGAGGCCGCTCACCGGTGCACGGGGAAAGGATGCTCCGCGAAACGGAAGGAATCGCTTCGCCACTTCGTCTCCAAGGACGCGTTCGACATCGAGGGATTGGGGACGAAAATCCTCTCCGCGCTGGTGGACGGAGGACTGGTGTCCGAACCGGCCGATCTGTACGCCCTGGACCGCGCAACCCTCGCCGGAAGGGAGCGGCTGGGGGAGAAGTCGGCCGACAACCTCGTGCGCGCGATCGAGAATAGCCGCACCCCCACCCTGGCCCGGTTCCTGTACGGTCTGGGGATCAAGCACGTCGGCCGGCACCTGTCGGAGGTGCTTGCGCGCCATTTCGGCGCGATCGACGCGGTCCGTGCGGCGACCCCGGCGGAGTTCATGGAGATCCACGAAATCGGTCCCGAGGTGGCGCAGAGCGTCTCCGCGTTCTTCTCGTCGGAGGAGGGGAAGCGCACCGTGGACCGGCTCCTCCGCGAGGTGACGATCCGGCTCGGGCATCCCCGGGAGGGGAAAGTCTCGGGAAAGACGTTCCTCATCACGGGGACCCTCGGCATGCCGAGGGCGAAGGTCCAGGAGATCGTGCGCAGGGAAGGGGGAGCAGTCGCCGCCGGTCTGAGCAGGAAGGTCGATTTCCTGGTGGCGGGCGCGGATCCCGGATCGAAACTCGCGAAAGCACGGGAGATGGGGATTCCGGTGATTTCCGAGAAGGAACTCCTGCGCATGACGGGAGAGGCGGAGGGATAGATGAAGACGGTGACGCAGGCCCGTGTGGTCGTGTCGGGACGCGTCCAGGGGGTGTTCTTCCGCGCATCGACGCGAGACGTGGCGTCGCGGTGCGGCGTATGCGGCTACGTCCGCAACCTCCCGGGACGGCAGGTCGAAGCGGTCCTTCAGGGGGAACGGTCTGCGGTGGAAAAGGTCATCGCGTTCCTGCGCGAGGGACCGCCGGGCGCGGTCGTCACGGACATCGCCGTGGACTGGCGCGACCCCGTCGAACCGTACGAAGGGTTCCATGTCCGTTACTGACCTCCACCCTGCCGTCCACTGGCGGCCTGAGGGCGGCGCCGTGCGATGCGGGCTGTGCCCGCACCGCTGCCTCATCCCCGAACAAGAACGGGGACTCTGCAAGGTGCGCGAAAACCGCGGGGGGCGGCTTTTCGCCCTCACCTACGGCAAGGTGTCCGCCGTCCAGTTCGACCCGGTGGAGAAGAAGCCGCTCTACCACTTCCACCCGGGCAGGCCGATCCTGTCGATCGGGTCGGTCGGGTGCAACTTCCATTGCGGGTTCTGCCAGAATTACCACCTGGTGGAATGCTCGGTGCCCCTGTCCCCCATGCCCATTCCCGACCTTGTCCGGGCGGCGCGGAGGGAGGGGGCGGTGGGGATCTCCTACACCTACAACGAGCCGTTGATCGGGTTCGAGTTTGTCATGGACTGCGCCCGGGAGTTCCGCAGGGCCGGAATGGCCAACGTTTTGGTCACCAACGGGTACGTCCTGCCGGAGCCGCTTGCCGAGCTCCTCCCCCTCGTGGACGCAATGAACATCGACCTGAAGTCGATGGACCCGGAGTTCTACCGGAAGATCTGCGGGGGGACGCTCGCGCCCGTGCTCGACACCATCCGGGAAAGCGCGAAATCCACGCACGTGGAGATCACGACCCTCCTCGTCACCGGGGAGAACGACTCGGAGGAGTCGATCCGCGCCGTCGTGGACTTCGTTGCCGGGGTCGACCCGGAAATCCCCCTGCACTTTTCCCGGTACACGCCCATGTACCGCTTCACCGCCCCCTCCACGCCTCCCGCCCGGCTCGCCGCGGCCCACCGGATCGCCCGGGAAAAACTTCCGTACGTCTACGTGGGAAACTACCCCTTGGAAGGGGCGGAGAACACGGTCTGTCCGTCCTGCGGAGCGGTCGTCGTCCGGAGGCACGGGTACCGCACCGACCGTTTCGGTCTCGCGGGGAACCGTTGCGTTTCCTGCTCCGCGGTGCTCCGTTTCGTGGTATAAATACAGGATGATACACGTTCTCGCCCCGCGCCGGCGAGAAGCGCTGGGGGTCGCAATCGCCTCGCTTCTCTTCTTCCTTTTCCTCATGACGGCGCCGCGATTTACGGTTTGCGCGGACAACGTCGCCGGGGGGGGGAATTCGTACGAGGAGAGGGCCGCCGCGGAGCAGAGCACGCGGACCCTTTTCCGGCGACTCGAGGTGGCGTCCCTCGTGCTCATCCTCGTTGCGGGAGGCGGGGTGATTTTATGGGCAGTCAGGAGGAAATAGCCTTTGAAGATTCCTTCGCACCGGAAAATCCTGGTCGTGGACGACGAGCTGCAGGTCCTCACCTTCCTCGACGATCTCTTCCGGACGGAAGGGTGGGAGGTGCAGACGGCCGATTCCGGGGCCTCCGGGATCGACAAGCTCGAGCAGGGCCGTTTTGACATCGTCCTCACCGACCTGAAGATGCCCGGCCCCGACGGGATCGAGGTGCTCCGCACGTCCAAAAAACTCCAGGCGGACGCCGAAGTCATCATGATGACCGGCTACGGCACCGTCGATACCGCCATCGAGGCGATGCGGGCAGGTGCGTTCCATTACCTCGCGAAGCCCTTTCAGGCGGAAGAGGTCCTCCACCTCGTCGACAAGGCGTACGTCCAGCGGCAGCTGAAGAGGGAAAATCTTTTCCTCAAGTCGGAATCTCGCAGCGGCCACCTGCTCCACTCCGTCGTCGGAACGAGCGCACCCATCCAGGAAGTCGTCGCCGCGGTCCAGCGGCTCTCCGACACGGACACCCCCGTGTTGCTGGTCGGGGAGCAGGGAACAGGACGCTCCTTCTTCGCCCGGATCTTGCATTTCCACAGCTCGCGTTCCGCGGGACTCTTCGTCCCCGTGCACTGCGCGGGGGTCGACGAGGGGCTGCTGGAGGGGGATCTCTTCGGGTACGCGACGGGCGCCCACGAGGAGGCCGCGCTCCCCCGGCCGGGAAAACTCGCGATTGCGAACCACGGGACCATCTTCCTTTCCGAAGTCGGGGAGGCGGGGCAAAGGGTGCTGGACCGCATCGCCACCCTTCTCACCGACCGCACGATCACGCAAGTCGGAGGCACCCAGGAGGTCGAACTCGACCTCCGGGTGATCGCGTCCTCGTCGTCGGATCTCGAAACGCTTTTCGACAGGAAAAAGGTGCCGGAGAAGATTCGCGACCTGTTCGCCCCGGGGACGATCCGCCTTCCGGCGCTCCGCGAGCGGTCGGAGGATATCCCCCTCCTCCTGCACCATTTTCTTTTCGAGGAAAACCGGGAGCGGAAGAAACCGCTGCGGGGATTCAGCCCGACGGCCGTCGCGGCTCTCGCCGCCTATTCCTGGCCCGGGAACGTCCGGGAGCTCATGGCCCTCGTGAAGACCCTCTCCGCGCGGAAGAAACAGGGTACGGTGGTGGACGCGGCGGACCTGCCCCCCGAAATCCTCTATGGACGGAGAGGAAGGAAGGCGGTGGAGGAGACCAGGGCCGCCTCGGAGGAAACCGAAATCCGCACCACGCTCCAGGATCTCGATAAACTGATGGTTCTCCAGGCGCTGGCGCTCTCCGAGTGGGACAAAAAACTGGCCGCCGAGCTGCTGAACATCGACGTTCCCGCGCTGGAGGAACTCATGCGCCGCAACAAGATCGAGCCATGACCCGGGGGCCGTCCGGGACGGACCGCCTCCGAGGAGGATCGCGCCCGTGAAGGCCTCCTTTTTCCGCGAGCACGGAGACCTCGACCGGATCCGGTACGGCGACCTTCCCGACCCCGTCCCGGGGCCGGGGCAGGTGCGGGTCCGGGTCCGCGCGGCCGCGCTCAACCATCTCGACATCTTCGTCCGGGCCGGGATCCCGGGGATCTCCCTCGCACTGCCGCACGTGATGGGGGCGGACGGCGCGGGGACCATCGATGCCGTGGGCCCGGGAGTCACGCGCGTGAAGCCCGGCGACGAAGTGGTCCTGAACCCGGGCATTCACTGCGGCACATGCGAGTTCTGCCTTCGCGGGGAGCACTCCCTCTGCGTCACCTTTCATCTCCTCGGCGAGCACCTCTGGGGAACCTTCGCCGAATACGTCGTCGCCCCCGAGATCAACGCCTACCCGAAACCCGAGGGTCTCCCCTGGGAGGAGTCCGCGGCGTTTCCCCTGACCTTCCTCACCGCCTGGCGGATGCTCGTCACCAAGGCAAAGGCGAGGCCGGGGGAGTCGCTTCTCATCATCGGGATCGGGGGGGGCGTTTCCCTCGCCGCGCTTCGGATCGGAAAAATGCTGGGGCTCACCGTCGGCGTCACGTCCGGCAGCACGGAGAAGATCCGGCGCGCGCAGGAG
>DATEXR010000011.1 GCA_035256765.1 Candidatus Deferrimicrobiaceae bacterium
AAACCGCACCCCCCGCGCAACCGGGAAGAAAAAGGGGATCAGCGGAACTCGCTAACCCCCTGCAAATTCTGGTGGAGCTGATCGGGATCGAACCGACGACCTCCTGAATGCCATTCAGGCGCTCTCCCAACTGAGCTACAGCCCCAATATGTAACAAATTACCTTAGAGTATGGACGCCGAAAAATCAATCCCCCTTTTTCCCGATTGCCCCGGCCCCGCGCGTTTCGATACGGCCCGCGGGCCGTCCGCGGCGGCGACGCCGCCCGGACGACCTAACTCTTTTTCGCCGAGAGAAGGTAGACGGCGTTTTCCGCGAACATGTTCGGCCGGACCCCGCGAAGCACCCGTCCGCCCCGGTCGGTGGACAGGTAGACGGTCTTCTCGATCGTCACCCCGTTCTTCGCGCAATACTCGGTGAAGTCGAAAATCGAGCAGAAGTGGATGTTCGGCGTGTCGTACCACTCGAACGGGAGGAACTCGGTCTTCGGCATCCGCCCGAAGGTGAACAGGTAGAACCGCATCTTCCAGTAGGCGAAGTTGGGAAATCCCACGATCCCCTTCTTCCCCACGCGCAGGATCTCCGAGAGGACCACGTCGGGTTTTTTCACCGCCTGGAGCGTCTGGTTGAGGACGACGTAGTCGAACGAGTTGTCCGGGTAGTCGCGCAGTCCCTTGTCGATGTCGCCCTGCATGACGGTGAGACCCTTGGCGATGCAGGCACGGACCCCCTCCTCGGAGATCTCGATCCCGCGGCCGGTCACCCCTTTCTGGCGGACGAGCTTCACGAGGAGCGACCCGTCGCCGCACCCCAGGTCCAGGACCTTCTTTCCCGCCGGGATGAGATCGAGGATGACGCTGTGGTCGATCCGCGCCCCTTCGGCCATTACGAGGACGCCGCCTCGCGGAGGCCGCTTTTCTCCGCGACGTTGGCGAGGAAGTTCGTCAGGATCTTGGACATCTCCCCCTCGTCGAGCAGGAAGGCGTCGTGCCCGTACCGCGAGTCGATCTCGCAATACGTCACGTCGACCCCGTTGATCATCAGCGCCTTCACGATCTCCCGGGCCTGGTAGGGGGGATAGAGCCAGTCGGACTTGAAGGAGATGATGAGGAACTTCGCCTTCGCCCCCTCCACCGCCTTGACGAGGGAGCCCTCCGGGAGCGACAGGTCGAAGTAGTCGATCGCCTTCGTGATGTAGAGGTACGAGTTGGCGTCGAAGCGGTGGACGAAGGTGTCCCCCTTGTACCGCAGATAGCTCTCGACCTCGAAGTCGACGTTGAAGTTGTAGCCGAACGACTTCTTCCCCCGGAGCTTCCGCCCGAACTTCTCGTGCATCGAGTCGTCGGACAGATACGTGATGTGGCCGATCATCCGGGCGAGGGCCAGCCCCTCCCGGGGAACCGTCTTCCCGTAATAGTCCCCCCCGCTGAAGTTGGGGTCCGCCATGATCGCCACCCGGCCCACCTCGTTGAAGGCGATCCCCTGGGGGGAAAGCTTCGACGTCGTCGCGATCGGGATCGCCGCGATCACCCGGTCCGGGTAGGAGACCGCCCACCGGAGCGCCTGCATCCCTCCCATCGAACCGCCCGTGACGGTGAGGAGCTTGTCGATCCCCAGGTGGTCGATCAGGCGGATCTGGGCGCTCACCATGTCGTGGACGGTGATCATCGGAAAGGAGAGGCCGTACTCCTTTCCCGTCGCCGGGTTGATCGAGGCCGGCCCGGTGCTCCCCTGGCACCCTCCGATGACGTTCGAGCAGAGGACGAAGTACTTGTCGGTGTCGAACGCCTTGCCGGGTCCGATGGTGTTGTCCCACCAGCCCGGGTGCTTGTCGTCTTCCGCGTATTTCCCCGCGGCGTGCGAGTCGCCCGAGAGGGCGTGGAGGATCAGGATGGCGTTCGACTTGTCGCGGTTGAGCCGCCCGTACGTCTCGTAGGCGAGCGTGATCGGCCCCAGCTTCGCCCCGGAGGAGAGCTCCATCTCGTGGGGAGGCTCGGCAAAGGTGTAGAACTGCTTCTTGACCAGGCCGACGGAGCCCGGCTCTCTCTTGTGCGGCACCGCTTTTCCCCCCGTGCCTTCCGGCATTGCCTTCGCGATAAAAACGTAATTTTATATTCTATGCAGGTGGCAGAAAGGGTGTCAATGGCAGGGAGATCCCAAAATCCACCGCCTGTCCTTGCGCAGAGGGGTTCCCAAGGTTCCCGCTCAACGCGATCATCGAGCGCGCCCGCACCAGCAGCGACAACGACGGATGACGGCCACTCACCCAGGGGAGATCGCGGGATATTGGGAGCGTCTACCCGATCAACCGGGGCGCCGGAGTCAGGAGAAACTCCTCCAACGGAATACCTTGGTCACCCACCGTGAGCTTTCGCGCCGCGGGATACAGCTTGCCGAACGCCGCCAGCCCCGGCAAGGACTCCTTCCTGCGGCTGCTCTTGACTTCCAATGCCACGACGGATTTTCCGGAGCGAAGGATGAAGTCGACCTCCTTCCCGCGATCCCGCCAATACGAAATCTCGACACCGGCGCCGGCGCTGCTGTTATGCAGGTGTGCGCCGACCGCCGATTCCACCAGCCGCCCCCAGTAATCCCGATTCCGTCGCGCCTCTTCGAAGGACAGGGGGGACTGCGCCGTCATGAGCGCCGTATTCAACACCTGCAGCTTGGGGCTGGACCCCCTCTGCCGCACCCGCCTTCCCGAAAACTTCGGGATTCCGGCTACCATCCCGGCCCCCGCAAGCAGGTCCAGGTAGTGTGCAAGCGTCGTCGTGTTCCCCGCGTCCTGCAACTGTCCCACCATCTTCTGGTAGGAAAGGACCTGCCCGGAATAGTCGCAGGCGAGATGGAAGAGACGGCGAAGCAGAGCCGGCTTGTCGATCCGGGTCATGAGAAGGATGTCGCGCGAGACGGTGGTCTCGATCAGGGAATCGACGATGTAGCGGGACCAGCGATTCCGGTCCCCGGTCAGGCCCGCCGCCCCCGGATACCCGCCGAAGTACACGTATCGCTCCACGTCCCATCCGAAGGCCTCGCGCATCTCTCCGAACGACCAATGCGTCATGGGGAGGATCTCGAACCTCCCCGCGAGGCTCTCCGTCAGTCCGCTGCGGACCAACAGCGGCGCGGATCCGAGGATGACCACTTGGAGCGGCTTGCCGCTTGCCGTATCCTCGTCCCAGAGGCGCTTCACGACCTCCGACCATTCGCCGATCTTCTGGATCTCGTCAAGGACCAACAGGGCGTCGCCCTCCCCTGCGCGAAGACGGCCAAGGTCCCACTGCTGCTCGATCCAGGTCCGGTCGCGAAGTGTCGGGGCATCGGCGGAGGCGTAGTGGGACATAAATCCCCCTGCTTCCATGACCTGGCGCGCCAGTGTCGTCTTCCCGACCTGCCTGGGGCCCGCCAGCACCTGGATGAACTTGCGCGGTTCCCGGATCCGGGAGAGCAATGTTTGAAAAGCGTGGCGCTTGAACAAAAATACCCCTTCTACTTCGATATATTAACGAATTGCTCAATGTCACGCGTATTTTTGCTCATTTATCGATGAAAGTCAACGGGGCGGGCTGTCCGTCAGCTCCCGCATCTTTTCGAGGAGCTTCCCCATCCCCAGGGTGTCCTGCCGGCGGTCCAGCCAAAGCGACTTGGGGCGGGGAGGCGACAGTCGCTGTCGTGGGTGAGCGGAAAGGAAGCGAGGCGGCAAAGTATCAGGGGGGGTCTTTCGGCGCAACTGATGGCAAATCGCCATCAGTTTCCGTTTTCTACCCCCCCCAATCCCTCAACCCATCCATGAGGCGGTTGACCCGAAAATCATGGTCGTTGTATAGACCCCTGTTGCGAATTTGGCACAAGACAAACCCGCCACCTGCGCCAGGTCCAGATACACCGGCAACCCGCCCAGCGCTGTCATCCCCGATTCCCTCATCTGCCCTTGATACTGGTAAGGAAGGACGCCTTGCGCCATAATAACTTCACCTCGTTGGTGATAGTTGTTTGCGCTACAAACATTCTATCTTCCTGATTCCTCAGGCCAACGAGGTTTTATTGTTTATTGGGCGGCGGATCGAGGGATCCCCTGGGTAAGCTCCGCCAGTCGGTGGAGGATCTTGGCCGTGGCGCCCCAGATCGTGTGGGGGCCGTAATCGAAGAAGTAGACCTTGTACTCCGCCCCCAGGAATGTGGTCTCGGCGCACCGGTACCGGTCGTATTCCGAAAAAACCGAGAGGGGCACCTCGAAGACCTCCGCCATCTCGAATTCGTCGAGGGAAAAACCGGTTTCCTCGGGGATCCGGACCGCGTACGGCTGGATGAAAAACCCCGTCACCGTCGGGACCGGCTCCATCGCGCCGATCAGCTCGACGCTCTCCCCCCGGATCCCCAGCTCCTCTTCGGCCTCCCGAAGCGCCGTGGCGAACAGGTCCGCGTCCCCGGGGTCCCGGCTGCCCCCCGGGAAACAGACCTGCCCCTTGTGGTGCGGGACGCGCTCCGTGCGACGGGCGAGGACGACCATGACCTCGCCGTTGCGGGCGCGAAGCGGAACGAGGACCCCCGCGGGCCGAAGCCCTGCCGGGGCTTCCCCGAGGGCGGCGACGGACGCGAGCACGCCTCGCAGCCGGTAGAAAAACAGATCCGCCTCCTTCCCCATGCCTTCTCCTCGAAGTTCCCCCGGGCAATGCCGAACGTCCGATCCCTCCCCGATGCGCCCCCGCGCGCCGGGAAAAAATCTACCTATTTCGGGAGTTCTACCCCTTTCTCCAGGATGATGAACCCGGACCGTTCGAACCCCAGGGCGCGGAAAAAGGAAACCAGACCGCCGTCGTTCCAGTTCACCATCGTCATCACCCGCTCCACATTGTGATTGCGAAAGTAGACGTGGAGTTTCTCGATGAGGGCCCGCGCGACCCCTTTCCCGTGGTACGCCGGGTCGACGCCGACGATCTCGATCCAGCCGCTTTTCGGGATGGCGAACTCCCACCCGCGGATCTCTCCGAGGATGAAGCCGATGATTTTCCCCTCTTCCTCGGCCACCAGGCACCCCAGGGGGTTCCCCGTCACGTGATCGATGATCCGGGCTTCCCACTGCGCCTCGTGCGGGCGTCCGGTGATCTTCTCGTCGATCCGCAGGACCTCCTCCGCATCCTGGGTCCGCATCCTCCGCACCGTGACGCTCATGCCCACCTCTTTTTCTGGTCCAGGATGTAGTTCCGGACCACGTCGGCAAACACCCGGGGCCGGACGTACTGCCGGAAGATGTTCCGGAAGGAATCGTGCCCGGACACCGCGTTGAACAGGGCGTCGTGCACGCCCTGGTCCACCTTCGCCATCGAAAGGATCGTCCCGAGCATTCCCGTGATCTCCCCCGCCTTGCACAGGTGGCGCATCCACGTCCCGTAGAGGTAATCCTCCCGGAGGTTTCGGGTCCGCTCCTCGTACAGCCGGAAGGAGGCGGCGCCGATGCCGTGCTCCACCATCGTCTCGGCCGCCAGGATGCCGGTATGGATCGCCAGGTTGATCCCCTTCCCCTTGAAAGGGCGCATCCATCCGGTAGCATCCCCCACCACCAGATACCGGTCGCCCGTCGTCCCGCGGGCGGGCTTTCCCGGGAACTTCCCCCGGTACACCTCCTGGCCGTCGAGGGCGAGCGGCGGGAGGTGGTCCCGCACGATGGCCAGCGACAGGAAAGCGAACATGTCCTCCACGGTGGCGCGCCGCCCGGCCACGTTCACGATGATGTGGTCCCCCTTGGGGGTGATCGCGCCGAAATCCAGGTTGGGGATCCCCGGGGGAAAGAGGTAGGCGTAGATGATGCTGCCGAGCATCTTGTCGATGAAGGTGCGGTCCGTGGTGATCTTCACCACGAAGGTGTGCATGTATTTGCCCGGCCTGCGGTACCGGCCGCCGGTGGACATTTCGAAGACGCTCATCATCCCGTCGTCCAGCCCGAACGCCGCCACGATCGCGTCCGCCTTGAGCATCCCCCCCTCCGTGTACAGAAAGACCCGGTCCCGTCCCTTGGCGGGAAAGTCGATCGCCGTGACCCGGCTTCGGGAGACCTCCACCCCTTCCTTCTCCGCGCTGGCCAGGAGAAACCGGTCGAACACGACCCGGCGCACGGCGTAGGTGGCGCCGCCCCGGTGGGGACCGACGAGCAGGATCTCCTTCCCCCCCGTATGGAGCCGGTACCCGGAGATCTGGCGCTTGAAGATCTCGTAGGGGAGCTCGATGTCGAGGCGGCACTGGAGAAGTTCCTCGATGGGCGGGGAGAGGACCCCGGCGCACTGGTTGTAGTGGCGCTCGAAGTCCTTTCCCTCGAAAAGGACGACGCGCAGGCCGAGTCCGCGCTCGCGGGAGAGGCGGGCCAGACGGATGGCGGTCGCGCACCCCGCAGGGCCGCCGCCGATGATCGCCACCGTCTTGCCGCGAATTTCCTCGCTGGCCAATTTCCGTGTCCCCTGGAGACTATTGTAAATCAGGCGGGCCGGCTCACCCTACTCGATATCCCTTCCCGTCAGGATCTTCAGGGCTTCCCGATATTTTTCCGCCGTCTTCCCGATCACGTCCGCGGGAAGCTTCGGCCCGGGCGCGGTCTTGTTCCACGGCAGCGTCAAAAGATAATCGCGGACGAACTGCTTGTCGAAGCTCTGCGGCGGGCCGCCCGGCCGATAGCTGTCCGCGGGCCAGAACCTCGAGGAGTCGGGCGTCAGCACCTCGTCGATCAGGATGAGGTCCCCGTCCGCCAACCCGAACTCGAACTTGGTGTCGGCGATGATGATTCCCCTTCCCCGGGCGTAGTCCGCCGCCCTCCGGTAGATCTCCAGCGAGATGGTGCGCACTCTCTCGGCCATCTCCCTCCCGAGAACATCGACCATCTTCGCGAAGGGGATGTTCACGTCGTGCTTCCCCTTCTCCTCCTTGGTGGCGGGGGTGAAGATCGGCTCCGGAAGCCGGGACGACTCGGGCAGCCCTTCGGGGACCCTGATCCCGCAGACCTCCCCCCGCTCGCGGTATTCCGACCATCCGGATCCGGAAAGGTAGCCGCGCACGACGCATTCGACGGGAAGCGGTTTCGCCTTGCGGCAGAGCATCGAGCGTCCCGCGATCGCCTTTTCGTGGGCCCTCGCGGCGGGCGGATACTCCCCCACATCGACCGAGAGCATGTGGTTGGGAACGATGTCCGACAGCTTCCGGAACCAGAAGGCGGAGATCTGGGTGAGCACCTTCCCCTTGCCGGGAATCCCGTCCGGAAGAACCACGTCAAAGGCGGACAGCCGGTCGGACGCGACCAGCAGCAGCTTGCCGTTCACCTCGTAGATGTCCCTCACCTTTCCCCGTCCGAGCAGGGTCAGGCCGGGAAGATTCGTCTCGACAACCGCATGAAGTGACATACACGACGCCTCCGAGGGAAGTAAAAGAAATATCTTAGTATAGTCGAAGGCGGAGGGCCACATATTCCGTGGGCACATATTCCGTGGGCTGGGGCACTCCTGGGCGGGGACACTCCTGCTGTGCGGGGACACTCCTCTCCCGCATACCGGATATGAATCAGGAGTGTCCCCGGGGGATTGCGGCGGGCGGAAGGACCCTGGCTCGCGGGGGATTCCCCTCGGCTACGCTCACGACCTTCGCCCGCTCGCTGCCGTTCCGCTCGCCGGACCCGCAACCTCGCTCCACAGGCCGCCTCGCGGAACCCCCCGCATCGCCCCGGGTCCTCGGTTGCCGACGCCCTCGCATCGGGGCGCGCCATGGGCGGAGCAGCCGAGGAAGGGGGGCCGGCCTCCCGGGCTCCATTCCCGGAAGGTCCCGGCATTCGAGGACCGCGGCATCCCCGCCGGCTTCGTTGCACGGCCTCTTCCGGAACGGAACCCGAGACGCCGGGCGGAGCTTTCCGGGAGGGAGGTCAAGCGCAGACTTGCGGGTGGTTCGCAAGTCGAGCGACGAAGCGAGCGACCCCCCTCCGAGGATGCGGAAGCCGATTACGCCCCGGTCGGACGGCCGAACTGTCTGTATAATGAGGGCGCACCGGACGAAGGGGAGGAGGGGCCGGGATGGGCGACAGACCGAAAGTGGTGATCACGCGGAAGTTGCCCGGGGTTTCCCTGTCGAGGATCGGAGAGAAGGCGGAGGCGGTGCTGTCGGACCGCGACGGGCCGATGCGCCCCGACCGGCGAGGCGCACGACCGATGCGTACCCACAGCGGTACGGTGAGGGCGTGCAACGAAGCCGGCGGGGATGCAGCGGTCCTCGAATGCCGGGATCTTCCGGGAATGGAGCCCGGGAGGCCGGCCCCCCTTCCTCGGCTGCTCCGCCCATGGCGCCCCATTGCGAGGGTGCCTGCGACCGGGGACCCGG
>DATEXR010000012.1 GCA_035256765.1 Candidatus Deferrimicrobiaceae bacterium
GCTCGCTGCGCTTTTCCGCTATTGCGGGTATCTCCTCGCGCCCGACACGGGCCCCTTGCACATCGCGGCGGCGGTGGGCGCCAGGACCGTTTCCGTCTTCCGCGTGACCGACGGGAACCGGAACGCGCCGTACGGGCCGAAACACCGGTTCGTGCAAGCGCCGATGCCGTGCACCGCCTGCCTGCGCAAGCGGTGCGACCGGGACGCCGAGTGCCGGGAGAGCATTTCGCCGGAAGACGTGGCGAAGGAGATGGCGTCGCTCATCGGGGAGGGGCAATCCGCATGAAAAAAGTCAGCGCGATCCTGATCACGAAGAACGAGGAGAGAAACGTCGGCGAATGCCTCGCATCCCTTACGTTCGCCGACGAGGTGATCGTGGTCGACTCGGGGAGCACGGACCGCACGGAAGAGCTGTGCCGCCGGGACCCGCGCGTCCGATGGTTCACGGAGGAATGGAAGGGGTACGGGCCGCAGAAGAACAGCGCCCTCGAGAAGGCGGCGGCCCCGTGGGTCTTCAGCATCGACGCCGATGAACGGGTCACGCCCGAGCTCGCGGAGGAGATCCGCGCGCTCCATCTCCGGCATGCGCCGGAAGACGGGTTCCGGGTTTCCCGGAGGAATTTTTTCGGGGGGAAATGGGTCCGCCGCGGGGGGTGGTACCCCGATTACGTGCTTCGGCTCTGGCGCAAGGACCGGGGCCGCTTCGACGGTCGTGCCGTTCACGAGTCGGTCCTCGTGCCGGGGACCGTGGGGACGCTTTCGGGGGAACTGCTCCATTTCACCTACCGCGACACGGCCGACTTTCTCGATCGGATGAACCGCTATTCCACCCTGGCGGCGCGGGAGATGGCTCGCGCGGGGAAGCGGGTCTCGTCCCTCGACCTCCTGTTCCGTCCCGCCTTCACCTTCTTCCGGATGTTCGTCCTGAAGCGCGGTTTTCTCGACGGGGCGCTGGGATTCCGGCTCGCGGTCCTGTACGCGGCGTACACCTTCGCCAAGTACGCCAAGCTGGGGGAGACGGATGGGGGATAGCCTCGCGGGGCGGAACGTAAGGTCCATCGTCGTCTTCAAGCTGCGGCACATCGGGGATGTCCTTCTCTCCACCCCCGCGTTCCGCGCGTTGCGGCAGGCGTTCCCCGAGGCCCGGATCGCGGCCGTGGTGAACGAGGGGACGCAGGAGATGCTCTCCGGGAACCCGGACATCGACCGTCTTGTCGTGTTCCGCCGGGGGCGCAGGGATGGCGGGGGAAAGGGGCGCTTGCGGGAGGAGCTTGCCCTCCTCAGGGGCCTCCGGTCCCTCCGTCCGGATCTGGCCGTAAGCTTCACCGAGGGGGACCGCAGCGCGGTTCTCTCCCTGCTCTCCGGGGCGAAGTTCCGCGCCGGTGTCGCCCCCGCCCGCCGGGGGATGTGGGGGAAGGAGCGGCTCTACACCCACCTTTGCCCCCGCCCCGGATTGTACCGGCATCAGGCGATGAAGGATCTCGACGTGCTCGCGGCCGCGGGAATCCCCGCGGCGGACCTGCGATTGCGGCTTTTCTTCCTGGAGGAGGAGAAGGAGGGGGCGCGACGCAAGCTCTCCGGCGCGGGGGTTTCGGAAGGCGCTCCCTATGCCGTGGTCCAGCCCACGTCGCGTTGGAAGTTCAAGTGCTGGACGGAGGAGGGGATGGCCGGGATCGTGCGATACCTGGCGGAGCGGGGGATCGTACCCGTAGTGACCTCCGGGCCGGATCCTTCCGAGGTCGTCCAGGCCGAACGGATCGCGGCGTCGAGCGGTGTCCCGGCGGTTTCCCTGGCCGGGCGATTCAGCCTGAAGGAACTGGGGGCGGCCATCGCGGACGCCCGCCTCTTCCTCGGGGTGGACTCGGCGCCGATGCATATCGCCGCCGCGGTGGGGACGCCGGTCGTCGCGCTCTTCGGTCCCACGGGGGCGTTCAACTGGGCGCCCTGGGAGGGGATCGACTGGGGATACACGGCGGAGCGGCCGGCCGGGACGCGCCGGGTCGGCCGACACGTCGTCGTCCAGAAGGAAGGGGAGTGCGCCCCGTCCGGGGGGGGCGGGTGCGGGGAAACCAGGCGCAGCCCCGTCATGGAGGAGATCACGATCGAGGAGGTCGTCGAGGAAGTCGACCGGATTCTCGGAAGGAACGCCGGGAAGGCGGGTCCGGCATGCGGGTAGCGATCGCGCGATACCGGTACTCCCCCCATGGGGGAGGGGAGCGGTACCTGGACGCCATGGCGGAACGTTTGCGGGAGACCGGTGCCGATCTGCGGATCCTCTCGTCCTCATGGGAAAGGGCGGAGATGTCGGGCTCCACCTGGGTGCCGCTGCGCGTTCCGAATCGCCCCGCGCCCGTGCGTCTTTTTCTTTTCGCGCGCGCGGTCCGGCAATGGGCGCGGGCCCACCCGGACTGGCTTCTCTTTTCCTGGGAACGGTTGCCGGGGACCGAGGTGTATCGCGCGGGGGACGGGTGCCATGCCGAGTGGCTGGCAAGGAAACGGTCCTTGAGGCCGCATGCCGCCATGCTGGACCGCATGCGTCCGTTGCACCGGGCCCATCTCCTGCTGGAGCGGAAGATGTTTTCGTCGGAGAAGCTCCTTGCCGTCATCGCGAATTCGTCCCGGGGGAAGGAGGAAATCGTCAGGCATTACGGCGTGGCGGGAGAAAAAATCGTCGTCATACACAACGGGGTCGATCTCTCGCGGTTTCCGGCGTCGGAGAAGGATCAGGCGAGGGCGGCCCTTCGCGGGCGATTCGGTATCCCCGAGGAAGAGACCGTCTTCCTGTTCGTGGGGTCCGGGTTCGCCCGCAAGGGGATGGGCGCCCTGACGAATGCCGCGATCGCCCTGGCCCGCAGAAGGAAGCGGTTCCGCATTCTGGTTGTCGGGAAAGGGGATCCTCGCCCGTACCGGGAGAGAGCGGAGGCGGGGGGAGCCGGGGGGGCGTTTCTCTTTCCCGGGCCCGTGAGCGGAGCCGAAGACTTCTACCTGGGATCGGACGCATTCGTGTTCCCGACGATCTACGAGCCCTTCAGCAACGCGTGCCTCGAGGCCCTGGCCGCCGGTCTTCCGGTGATCACCACGGAGGCGAACGGCGCGGCGGAGATTTTCCGGGACGGGGATGCGGGGTTTCTCCTGGCGGATCCTTTCGACGCCGCTACGCTTGCGGACCGCATGGAGGATCTGTTGGATGGCCGCCTGCGGTCGCGGATGGGGGCTGCCGCCCGGGCGGCGGCCGAGCAAGTACCTTTGGAGAAGAAGGTGGGGGAGGTCCTCCGCGTCCTTTCCCTGGCATGGGAAAGGAAAACGGGGGTGCCGCCCGCATCGCCCTCGCCGGCCGGAGGAGAGAGGGGGGAGACGACCGGGTCATGTTGACGCTGATGCACACGGAATCCTCCCTCGCGTGGGGAGGCCAGGAAAACCGGACGCTCCAGGAATTGCGAGGCCTGTCCCGGATGGGGTACCGGGTCCTCGTCCTCTGTCCCCCGCAGGCCGAGATCGGAAGGCGCGCCGCGGCGGAAGGAATTCCGGTCCGGTTCCGCTCCATGCGGAAAAGCTATGACGTGGCCGCGGTGTCGGCGATCCGAAACGTCATACGGGACGAACAGGTCGATATCCTGAACACCCACAGCGGCAGGGACAGCCTGCTGGCGGGGTTGGCGGGGCGTTTGTCCTCCCGGCGCCCCATCATCGTCCGTACGCGCCATCTGGCGCTTCCCATCACGTCGAGGATCTCGTACCGGTATCTCCCCCATCGGGTGGTCACGGTAAGCGAATATGTCCGGCGGTATCTGATCGACGAGGGCATTCCGGCGGAGAGGGTCATGGCCGTTCCCACCGGAATCGATACGGAGCGTTTTTCCCCCGGGGCGGCGGCCGGGACGTTGCGGGAGGAGCTCAGGTTGTCCTCGCACGTGCCGCTGGTAGGGATCGTGGCGATCCTTCGAAGGAAGAAGGGGCACCATGTCCTGCTGGATGCGGTGCCCGAAATTCTCCGGGCCGTCCCGGAGGCGGTTTTCGTGATGGCGGGGAACGGTCCGCAGCGGGACAACATCGAGGGAAAGATCCGGAG
Organism: Candidatus Deferrimicrobiaceae bacterium; assembly: GCA_035256765.1. NCBI lineage: Bacteria > Candidatus Deferrimicrobiota > Candidatus Deferrimicrobia > Candidatus Deferrimicrobiales > Candidatus Deferrimicrobiaceae > Candidatus Deferrimicrobiaceae bacterium. The sequence continues at coordinate 4,070 of DATEXR010000012.1, forward strand.
CCTGGGCCTGTCGAAGAAGGTGTTCCTCCTCGGCCTGAGAAAGGATGTGCCCAACGTGATCGCCTCCCTGGACCTGTTTGTTCTGCCGACCCTGGAGGAAGCGCTGGGTACCGCTTTTCTCGAGGCGATGGCGATGGAAAAGCCGGTCGTGGGGACCCGCGTCGGAGGGGTCGGCGAAGTGATCGAGGACGGCGTAAACGGCCATCTCGTCCCCCCCGAAAACCCCGCGACCCTGGCCCGTGCGATCGTCGACATCCTTCGGGACAGGGAGAAAGGCCGGCGGATGGGAATCGAAGGACGGAAGATCGTCCAGGAGAAGTACACTGTCGAGGTGATGTGCGCGAAGATGAGTTCCCTCTACCGGTCTCTTGCCGGGGAGCTGCGCAAATGAGCCCGGTTCCGGTCCTCATGTACCATCACGTCAATCCCCACGCGGGGGATCTCGTGACGGTGACCCCCCGGGTGTTCGAGGGACAGATGCGGCATCTTCGCAGCAGGGGATACCACTCCCTTTCCCTGGATGCGCTGATGGGGTATCTGGGGGGAGCAACGGTCCCGTCAAGATCCGTCGTGATCACGTTCGACGACGGCTGGCTGGACAACTACCTGCACGCCTTCCCCGTTCTGCAACGATACGACCTCCGCGCGACGATCTTTCTCGTGACCGACCGGGTGAACCAGGCGTCCCGGGGGCGGCGGGAAGACGATGCCCCCGTTCCGACCCACCGGGAATCGAAGATGCTGGTGCGCGGGGGGAAGGCGCAACAGGTCGCGCTAAACTGGGACCATGTCCGCGAGATGGCGGCGGGGGGCCTGGTGGAGTTCCACTCCCACACGAAGTCCCACGCGAAGTGCGACACCCTCTCCGCGGGGGAGCTCGAGGAGGAGCTCGGGGGGTCCAAGGAGGAGATCGAGCGGAGGACGGGACGGCCGTGCCCGTTCGTATGCTGGCCCCACGGAAGTGGAAGCGACGCCGCGATCGAAACGGCGAAGAGGCTGGGATACCGGGGGGCCTTCACCACGAAGCCCGGTGTCGTGGAGCCCGGCTCCGACCCGTTCGACATCCGCAGGATCGTCGTCAAGGACGATGTCGGGTGGTTCGAGAAACGGATGGCCGTGTACACGAGCGCGACCCTGTCGAAACTGTACCTCAAGGTGAAAAAGGCATGAGGGATCATACCTCCCGTGGGGAAACAAGCGCGAGATGAGGGTCGTCTATTCCATCCCGACGCGCATCGGTGCAAGTGGCCTCGGGGGCAACAGTTTTGAGGCGCTGAAGGGGATTTACGCCCGGGGGTACCTCGAGAGAGTGGTGGCGTACGGGAACCGACAGCAGGAGATCCCGGCGCGCTATATAAGGCCCATGCGGTTTTATGCGGCGAAGATCTTCTCCAACCTTCCCGCACGATACTACTATCCGGCCAAGATGAAATCCCTGGACAGGCTGACGGTCCGTGTCCTCCGGAAGGGGGCCGACCTGTTCCACGGATGGTCCGGCAGTTCCCTCCGCTCCCTTCGATATTGCCGGGAGAGGGGCATCGTCTCGTTCATGGAGAATCCCGCCCCGCATTTCCGGTACACCGAGGAGATCATGAACCGGGAGTACGACGAGCTCGGGATCCGCTGGAAGAAGGACCCCGAGGTGTTCGCGCGGTTTTTCGGGTTCGGTCCCGACTATCTCCAGGAGGAGTACGATTCGGCCCAATACCTGATCCTCGAATCGGACTTCACGCGCGACACATTTCGGACGAACGGAATCGGGGAGGAAAAACTGCTTGTGGTTCCCAGTGGTGTGGACACAAACCGGTTCGTTCCTCCTCCGAGGCGGGAAGCGGGACCGTTCCGGGCGATATTCGTCGGGGCGATCGGAGTCCGAAAGGGAGTCCGGTACCTGCTGGAGGCGTGGAAGAACCTGAAGCTCGCGAGCGCGGAACTGCTCCTGGTGGGTATCGTCCAGGACGACATGCGGCCCGTACTGGAGAGGTACGTGAAAAGCGACCCAAGCATCCGGATGGCGGGGTTTGTGGGCGATCTCGTCAGGCTCTACCAGGATGCCTCGGTGTTCATCTTCCCTTCTCTCTCCGAGGGGAGCGCGAAGGTCACGTACGAGGCCATGGCGTGCGGCCTCCCGATGATCGTCACCCCGAACGCGGGTTCGGTCGTCCGCGACGGAGAGGACGGGTACATCGTCCCCGTGAGGGACAATGCCTTGCTGGGGGAGAAGATCCTCCGCCTGTACGAAAATCCGGGACTCCGGGAGGAGATGGGCCGGCGGGCGAGGAACCATATCGAATCCTACACGTGGGATGCCCACAGGAAATTGCTGATCGAGACCTACGAAAAGGCCTATTCCGATGCTCACTCCGGATGAGAACCCGCAGGAAAACGTCGCAAGGGACGGCGGATCGCCCGCCTCCCGGAAGACCGGTGAATACGGGAGTCGGGGGGATTACCATCGGGACATCTCCCCGGATTGGTCGTACTATCCCCTGTACCTCTCCAAGAAGAAGTTCGTGCTCGATTTCATTTCCGCCTATCCCCGGGAGACCTCGATCGTCGACGTGGGGTGCGGGGAGGGCGTGTTCGTCGAGGAACTGGCGAAACGAGGATACGTCCGCGTCCTGGGTGTGGACGACAACTACTCCTCCGACATCGTGGTCCGCGGAAGCGTGCTCGCCCTTCCCATCGAGGACGAACGGTACGACGTGGCGTTTTTCCTCGACGTGATCGAGCATATCCCGATCGAGAGGCAGGCCGATGCGATCCGGGAACTCCTCCGGGTCCTGAAACCCGGGGGATCCCTCGTCATCTCCATCCCCAACCTGGCCCACCTGGCCTCCCGGGTCCGCTTCCTCCTGAAAGGCAAGTTCGTCCGGACGGCCTCCGTGGAGAAACATCCGGGAGACCGGCCGATCGCCGAATATATGAAAATGCTGGAGGAGGGCGGATTCCTCCTCGCGGAGAGGAAAGGGTTTTTTCCCACGGTGCCGGTGCTCTACAAGCTCGTCCAGAGAAAACCGTCCCGGTATCTGTGGCTGTATGATCTCCTGAATCGGCTCCTCCCGAACGCGAACTGGTGTTTCCTCAACATCCTGGTCTGCAGGAAAGGCGGAGGTCGGGCCGCGTGAAAATCGCACTGTACGAGATGACCGTCACGGTCAGCTACGGCGGCATCCAGACTTCCTACTGGGAAACGGCCAAACGTCTCGCCTCGCGGGGGCACGAGGTCCACATGTACGGGGGGGAAGGAGGCATCCGGTGGGAGATGCCGGAAGGGGTGCGGATTCTCACCTTCCCCTTTGTCGCTAGAAACCGGTTCCCGGACCTCGGGTCGAGGTTCCGGAAATTCTCCGAGAGGCTGTCCTTCGCCCGAAGCGCTCTCGCCCCGCTGATCGACAACCGGTATGACGTTCTCTACATACGGAAATCGTTCGAAATGCCGGTTACGGCCTATGTGCGGAGGAAGACGGGCGCGAAGGTGGTCTTCCGCAGCGGGGGGACGGAGTTCTACCCGGGCTACGGATATTTCGCGCGGCGTCTCGACGCGTTCCTCGCCTGCAGCCGGCACAACGCCATGCAGCTGCGGCGGTACTGCGGACGGGAACCGGAGGTTCTCCACAACGGGGTGGACACGGAAAGATTTTCGCCGCGGAAAAAATCGGGGCAGATGATGGGCCGCCTCGGCCTTCGGGACGACGATTTCATCGTGATGACCGTGGGCAGACTCGTCGGGTGGAAGGGGGTCCAGGTCGGCATTGAGGCGCTTTCGCGTCTGACCGAAAAGAAAGTCCGGTACGTCATCGTGGGGGACGGGGAGTACAGGGCGGAGCTGGACCGGAGAGCAAGGGCGGAATCGGTGGAAGACAGGGTGATCTTCACCGGGGCCGTGGACACGAAGGAGATGCCCGATATCTATTCCGTGGCCGACGTCGTACTTTTCCCCACGATCGGGGACGACGACGCCTTCCCCAACACTCTTTGCGAGGCGATGGCCTGCGGCAAGCCCGCGATCGGTACTCGCAAGGGCGGGATTCCGGAGGGGATCGAGGAGCGAGAAACGGGTTTTGTCGTGCCCGCCCGGGACGCCTATGCAATCGTGGAGGCACTGAAGGTCTTGATTTGCGACCCGACGCTCAGGGAGTCCATGGGAACCTGCGCCCGCGCCCGGTCCGTGGAGCATTTCTCTTGGGACGTAATCGTCGAGCGGCTCGAGGAAATTTTCCATGGGCTCCGGAAATAAATTCTCCTGTTACCTCTGCAGGGGGGACGTCAAGGTGCCCGTGATCGCCATAGGCATGTACGCGGTCTCGCGGTGCCCCGCCTGCGGGCTCGGGTTCCTCGATCCGCCCTTGCCGGAGGGCGGGATTTCGTACGAAGAGGATTTCTACGCCGAACAGGGTGCGATCAAGGACCCGTCGGATGGGATCCGGGAAAACGTCCCGCGGGTGAAATTCGTCCGCCGGTTCAAGAAAACCGGCGATCTCCTCGACGTCGGGTGCGGACTCGGATTCTTTCTGGAAGCTGCCCGAGGGGAAGGGTTCTCCGTGGCCGGTTTGGAATGGTCCCGATGGGCCACGGATTACATCCAGGGGCATTTCGGCATCCCGGTCCTGCCGGCCCCCGTAGAGACGGTTTCCCTCGAGGATAATTCCCAGGACGTATGTACCCTATGGCAGGTGATCGAACATCTTCCTGACCCCTTGGCGGTGCTCGGTAGAATCCGGGGTCTTCTGCGGAGCAAGGGGATCCTTGTGATGGAGACGAGAAACTCAACGGGGTACGACGCGAGAGCACTCGGTCCGAAGTGGGGCGGGTGGACCCTGCCGCATCATCTCTGGCACTTCGATCCCCGGAGCCTGCGGCTCCTTGTCGAAAAATCCGGATTCCGGGTCGTCCAGGTCAAGCTCCACTATTCCGACGCTGTCAAGAAAAGGATGCGGAAGATACCCGTTCTGAGCCTGCTGAGAAACCCGGTATCGAGCTTATTTCCGGGAAGTAACATCACGATCGTAGGAGAAAAAAGCGGGTCGGCAGGATGACGGCGACGGAGGGTATTCCGGAAACAGCATCTTTCGAGCACATGCAGGGGGAAGAATGCATCCAATTCGAGAGAAGGAGTCGATATGCAGAAAAGGTTGCTTGATCTTCTCGTCTGCCCCGAGGACAGAAACCCGCTGCAGCTCATGAACCCGGAGTACGTCTCCGAGGAAATCAAGACGGGAACGCTTGTGTGTGCTTCGTGTGGCAATAGTTTCCCGGTAGTTCATTTCATTCCCCGCTTCGTGGAGAAGGACAATTACGCTGAGATCTTTGGGTTCCAGTGGAAAACATTCCGGACGGTACAGATCGACAGCGTAAAGTCCCAGGGCTCTCTGGAAACGTTCATAAAAAAAACCGCGTTCAGCGAGGATTTCCTCCGGGGGAAGCTTGTCCTGGACGTCGGAGTGGGAGCGGGACGATATGCGGACATCGCTTCCCGATGGGGAGCGGAGGTTGTCGGGATCGACTTGAGTACCGCTGTGGAAGCGGCCCGGCTGAATCTGCAGAGCCGGCCGAACGTCCACCTGGTCCAGGCGGATCTTTTCCGCCTTCCTTTCCGGGAGGAGTCATTCGACGTTCTGTATTCCATCGGCGTCCTGCACCACACGCCGATTACGGAAACGGCGTTCCGGGCAATTATCCCTTGCCTGAAAAAGGGCGGGACCATCGCTATCTGGTTGTACGAACGGTGGACGCATAGCCGGCGCATGAGCCTGAGCGCGCTGGCGGCGGTTCGAAAGGTCACGACGCGACTCCCGCCGACAATGCTCTACTGCCTCTCCTCCCTGGCGATCGTCCTGTATTACGTATACAAGATTCCCTTCCTCCGGTCGTTTCAGAGATACCTCCCGATCAGCCGGAACAGCAACTGGAAATGGAGGTGGCTCGACACGTTCGATCTCTATCATCCCAAGTACCAGTGGTTCCACACATACCCAGAAGTGCATCGGTGGTTCCGCGGTGATTTCGCTGACATCCAACTGCTCGATGAGCCGCTGAGCATGCGGGCGACGAAATAGGAGGGCCCGGAGGATCGGTGGGGAGGGAAGAAGGTGGGGTGTGATGGATCCCGATAAATCGAAGGAAATCCTGAAAATCCTGTATACGCAAAGCAAGCCGTATCATGACCTCATCGCCAAAAGCGAGGATAGCGGCTTTACCTACGATGACTTCTTGGCCGGGATCATCGGGAAGTGCATGCCCGAATATGGCGAAACGATCCGTTTGCTCGACGTCGCCTCCGGCACCGGTCATTACCTCAAGGCGGCCAGGGAGAGCGGAGCGTTCTCCTGCGGCGTGGACCTTTCCCTCTATGCCTGCCGGATGGCGAGGGAAAGGGACCTTTCCGTCTTCCAGGCCGATGCGGAATGCCTTCCATTCAAAAACGACGCATTCGACGTGGTGGTCTGCCTCCAACTCCTGGAGCACACGATTTACCCGGAAAAGGTGATCGCCGAGATCAGCCGCGTGCTGAGGCCTGGTGGCTCCCTGTTTCTCTCTGCGCCGAATATGCTGGGAAGCAACCGTCTCAGCCGGTCGCTCAGGGGAATCAAATGGTTTTTTTCCGGTAGGGTCAAGGATCTGAAGACGCTCCCCGAAGGGATCGTGGAGGAGTGGGAGCGGGCCGTGGAGCCCTCCTCCGTAAACGACATGGACGCCTGCAACCGGTCCAACGTCTTTCAGGCGTTCAACCTCTTGAGGATGAACGACCTGCGCGTGGAACACGTCGACACGTTGCGGCACCCCCTCAAGTACAGTCCTCGGCAGTACGCGTGGGCGAAAGCGGGTCAGAGAATCCCGCTGATCAAGTACACTGGCATCAATTTCAAGATTATTGCCAGGAAACGGTGATGTGCGGGATTCTCGGCTACTCCCTCGATCCCTCCGACGACGCCCGGGGCCTGGATCCGGCGACCGGCCTGGACACGCTGGGAAGGCGCGGCCCGGACGGCAGGGGGCGTTATGCCGAGGAGCGCGTCTGGCTCGGCCACACCCGGCTCTCCATCATCGACCTGTCCACTGGCGACCAGCCGATGGCGAACGAGGACGGTTCCCTGCAGATCGTTTTCAACGGGGAGATCTACAACTATGTCGAACTCCGGAAGGAACTGATCGACAAGGGGCATAGATTCGGGACGACGAGTGACACGGAGGTCATCCTCCACCTGTACGAGGAGCACGGCTCGGGCTGCCTCGCCCACTTGAGGGGAATGTTCGCCTTCGCCCTCTGGGACCGGCGACAGGGGATCCTGTTTCTGGCGCGGGACCGGATGGGGGTCAAGCCCCTTGTCTACCACGAGGGGCCGAGGGGGTTCTCCTTCGCTTCGGAGATCCAGGCGCTGTTCGCCCTGGACCGGGAGATCCCGAGGGAATGCGACCTTCCCGCCCTCGACCATTACCTGACCCTCCAGTACATCCCTTCCCCCATGACGGCGTTTCGGGCGGTGCGAAAGCTTTCCCCGGCGCACTACCTGATCGTCAAGGACGGCAGGATCCGAAGCGTGAACCGCTATTGGGATATTCCGTACGATCGCCTCGATCCGCGCCTTTCCTTCCCCGATGCCTGCGAGCGGATGAGGGAGATCTTCCTGGAGGCGACCCGGATCCGGCTGCGCAGCGACGTTCCCTTCGGCGCCTTTCTCAGTGGAGGGATCGACTCGAGCATCGTCGTCGCCGCGATGAGCAGAATTCTCGGGGAACCGGTCAGGACGTTCTCGGTCGGCTTCGGGGTCAAGGGGTACGATGAACTCGGGCGGGCGAAGGAGGTTGCCCTTGCCTGCGCGACCGAACACACGGAGTTCCGTGTGGAGGCGAACGTCCTCGAGGTGATCCCGGAGGCGATCCGGGCATTCGGCGAACCGTTCGGTGACTCCTCGATCATCCCGACGTATTACCTATCGAAGATGACTTCGAAACACGTCAAGGTAGCCTTGACCGGCGATGGCGGGGACGAGACGTTCGCCGGGTACAAGCGTTTCCGGCAGCTGATGTTTATCGAGCGCCTGGAGAGACTCCGGCTCCTGGGAGCCTGGAAAGCGGTTCGCCGCCTGGGATTGTGGTCGGAACGGATGGTCAATCCGCGGCGTCGTGACAAGGCGTTCCCGCTGACGAGGGAGGACAAGGCGCTGTTCCTTGCGGGGGTGGAGCGGTACGCCGGTTTCGTCTCGCTGTACAACGCAGCGGACAAGGAGGCCCTGTACGGCCCCTTGCTGCGGGAAACCCGCGGCGATGTCGCGGGATACTGGAAAGACCGGTCCGGGGACACCGAGGGCCTGAGCCGGTATCTCTATAGGGAGCAGACCGGCTTCCTTCCGGAAGACGTCCTCTGCAAGGTGGACATCTGCAGCATGCTGAATTCGCTGGAGTGCCGCTCCCCCCTGCTCGACCATGTGCTGGTCGAATTCGCGGCTTCCCTGCCCGGGGAGTACAAATTGCGGGGGAAGGAGGGCAAGTTCATCTTCCGCAAGACGTTCGGGGACTGGTTCCGGCCGGGTTTCTTCGACGCCCCCAAGGTCGGTTTCGCCGCGCCCACGCATGTCTGGCTGAAAGGGGAACTCGGGGACTTGTGCAGAAACGAGATCCTGACAAGCAGGCCCCTGGGCAGACTGCTTAAAAGGGACGCGGTTGTTGAACTGTTTCACGACGTCGAATCGAACCACAAGAAGATCTGGAACCTCTTCATGCTGTCCCAATGGTTTCCGGCGTTCCGCGTGGACATATGACGGTCCTGTACCCCGTCCCCGAGCCGCTCCCCGGCAAGAGCGCGCGCTTCATCCAGATCGTGCATACATGCCACGCCCTGGCGCGGGCGGGATGTGCGGTCCGCCTCATGACGGGACTTCGCCCGGGAATCGGAGAGGAGGAGCTGTTCCGCCATTACGGGCTGGAACCGGTCGAGGGCCTTGCCGTCGTCCGGCTCCCCGTTCTTCGGGGGGCCGTCTCCTGGAACGCTCCCTTCCACCTGTCGTTCCTGATGCACGCGAGGAAACGGGAGGGAGCCGTCATCTTCGCGCGGTACCTGAAGCTTGCCCATTTCCTGATCCGGACCCGACGGGTGCACCGCCTCCCCGTGGTGTTCGAGGCGCACGAGATCTTCCACCGGACCACAGAGAATCCGGGGAAGGCCGGGACTCTCCAGGAGATGGAATCCCTGGTCTACCGGGAATCCGACGCGGTCATCGCCATCACCTCCGCCCTGGGGGAGGAGATTGCGTCCCTTTTCGGCAGGCAGGTGGAGAAGGTCATCCCCGACGGCGTCCGGGCGGATTTCCTTGCCGTCCCCCGTTCCGGGAGAGGAACCGGCATTCTCTACCTCGGACAACTCTACCCGTGGAAGGGGGTGGATGTTCTCATCCGGGCGCTCCGGTTTCTGGAAGGGGAAAGAGTTACGATCGTGGGGGGAGAGGGGGAACGGGCGCGGGATCTCGAACGGCTCGCCGTGGAGGAGGGGGTGGCCGGGCGGGTCGAGTTCCGGGGGACGGTTCCCCACGCCGAGGTGAGGAAGTTCCTGGAGGAGGCACGGGTCGCCGTTCTTCCCAACCTGGCCGGCGGTGTCTCCCGGTTCACCTCCCCCCTGAAGCTTTTCGAGTACATGGCTGCCGGCGTCCCCGTCGTGGCCTCGGACCTCCCCGCCTTCCGGGAGGTGCTCCGGGACGGGGAAAACGCGGTCCTCGTTCCCCCCGGCGACCCCGAAGCCCTGGCGGCGGGAATCGGCCGGGTCCTGGAGGATGAAGCGCTTGCGTCCCGGATCGCGGCACGGGCCCGGGAGGAGGCCGCAGAGTACACGTGGGATCGCCGCGCAGGGAAGATCCGCGAGGTTCTGGAGAATCTCCGGCGATGAGCGGACCCGGGCGGATGGCGGCGATACGGGGAATCCCCTTCGCGCCTCACCCTCCGACAGGGGCCAGCACCTCTTCCGTCGCCTCCCGTAGCATCTCTTCGTACTTCGCCAGATCCGGCGCCTCGCTGCCGTCCAGAAAGCCCATCGCCCGGCCACGCTGCCCACGGGGGACACTCCCACGGGGGACACTCTTGGCTTTGCCGTTTTTCGTCCCGCAAGAGTGTCTCCCCCCACTTCCGCAAGAGTGTCCCCCCCCTTCCGTCAGCAGGTACCGGATCTTCGAGCCGGGGCGCAGCGTCACACCCCGGCCGCACAGTTCCCGGGTGACCTCCGCGGCTGCGGTGCGGGCGACGTACCGTTCGGGCGCCTTGGACAGG
>DATEXR010000013.1 GCA_035256765.1 Candidatus Deferrimicrobiaceae bacterium
ACAGGCGGATCGCCATCGGGTAGATCCGGTGCTCCTGCACGAGAATCCGCGCGGCGAGCGTCTCCTCCGTGTCGTCGTCGTACACGGGGACGACCGCCTGGACGATGACGGGGCCGGTGTCGACCCCTTCGTCGAGAAAATGCACGGTGCATCCCGAAAAACGGACCCCGTAGGAGAGAGCCTGCCTGGGTCCGTGCGTCCCGGGAAAGGAGGGGAGAAGGGCGGGGTGGATGTTCAGGATCCGGTTCGGAAAGGCGCGGACGAACACGGGGGTGAGCACCCGCATGAACCCGGCGAGGCAGACCAGCTCCGCCCCGCATCCGCGGAGGATCTCGACGAGTTTCGCGTCGAACTCCTCCCGGCCCGAAAAAGCCCGGTGATCCACCACCTCGGTGGGGATCCCGTGCTTTTTCGCCCGTACGAGGCCGTAGGCGTCGGCCTTGTTGCTGATGACGATCCCGACCGTGCAGGGGATCTCCCCTTTTTCCGAGGTGTCGATGATCGCCTGCAGGTTGGAGCCGCTCCCGGAGATGAGTACCGCGATCGTCGGTTTTTCGCTCATGGCTTCCCTCCCTCCAGCAGGACCTCGGGTTTCCCGTGTTTTCTTCCTTGTCGGACCTCCCCGATCACGAAGGCGGGGACGCCGGCCCTTCGGAAGTGCCGCAACGCGAGATCCGTGTCCCGGGGCCGCACCATCAGGACCATGCCGATCCCCATGTTGAACGTCCGGTACGCCTCATCCCGGGGAAGCCGCGCCGCTTCGACGAGGGTTAAGAAGACCGGCGGCACCGTCCACGTCCCGGTTTCGACGGCGGCCACCAGCCCGCGCGGCAGGACCCGCGGGACGTTTCCGGTGATCCCTCCCCCCGTGATGTGGGCCATCCCCCGGATCCGGATCTTCCGGGAGAGGGACAGAACCGGGCGGACATAGATCCTCGTCGGGCGGAGGAGTTCCTCGGCCACCGTTGCGCCCCATTCCGGGACCCGGGAGGTGATCTTCTTTTTCATTGGTCCGAAGACGACCTTCCGCACGAGGGAATACCCGTTGCTGTGGAGCCCCGACGAGGAAAGCCCCACGAGGAGGTCTCCCGCTCGCACGGCGCCTCCGTCGATGATATTTTTCCGGTCGACGGCTCCCACCGCGAACCCCGCCAGGTCGAATTCTCCCGGGGCATACACGGAGGGCATCTCCGCGGTCTCTCCCCCGAGGAGGGCGCATCCCGCCTGCCGGCACCCCTCGGCGATCCCCGAAACGATCGTGGCCCCCTCCCGCGCGGAGAGCCTGCCCGTGGCGTAGTAATCGAGAAAAAACAGCGGTTCGGCCCCGTGGACCAGGATGTCGTTCACGCACATCGCCACAAGGTCGATCCCCACCGTCCCGAGCCGCTTCGCCATCGCGGCGACCTTGAGCTTGGTCCCCACGCCGTCCGTGCCCGAGACGAGGACGGGATCGCGGTATTTCCCCGCGGGGAACCGGAAGAACCCCGCGAACCCCCCGATCCCTCCCAGGACCTCCCGGCGCCGGGTCGTCCCGACGATCGGGCGAATGAGGGACACCATCCGCTCCCCCTCGTCGATGTTCACGCCGGCGGAGGCGTAGGTGACCGTTTTTTTCACGATTTTTCCTCTCGAATGGCCCCAGAATGCACCCCCACGTTACTGACTCGCAAGTCTC
>DATEXR010000014.1 GCA_035256765.1 Candidatus Deferrimicrobiaceae bacterium
GGGGCTGTTCCCCCTGGGCGGCGCCTACCTCTACACCAGCCGCGGGACGGGGACCTGGGGGCCTCCGATGCGGTTCCTCTCCCCGCCGGAGGTGACGGTCATCGACATCGAACGTGCGCCGCCGCCCAACACGGCGGAAAGGGACGCCCCCGCGGCCGACCCCCTTCCGAAATCGGGCGGCTGACGGTCTCCGCACAATCTCAGGGCTGCCGGAACGTCCTCCAGAGAGGCCCCACGGGGTGCATCAGGCGAAGGAGGCGGAGGGCAAGCCCCCTGCTCCAGTCGCGTCGGCCGGGAAGAAACCAGTTTCTCCTGCGCGCTGCGGCGTCTCTTCCTTGCGCGAGAACCCACGAAGGGTCGCCCCCCGGGAAATAGTGGCGGGGCCCGAGCAGCGAATCGTCCGGGGAGAGGATGCCCTCCCGAACGGCGATCCGGTGGAGAGCCGTGCGGGGATAGATGCGCAGGCCCGTCATCGCCACGACCGCATTCGGAGCGGTCAAGTCCCACAGCCGGACCGTCTCCGCCACGGTTTCCCGGGTCTCCCCCGACCCCCCGAAGAGGAGGTAGTGGCAGAAATCGATCCGCGCCTTCCGGGGACAGGCCCCTCGCTCCCGCGGAGTCCGCGCTTCTTGCAACGAGGGGGACACTCCTGATGGGCGGGGACACTCCTCTCCCGCATCCCGGAGATGAATCAGGAATGTCCCCGGTGGGAGTGTCCCCCGCCATCCTCAGTCGCGCGCCTTCGCCAAGGCGCGGCGCATCGACGCTCTCGGTGCGTCAAGCTATTTACGAGACGGTACACTAGCGGGAACACCGGTTCCGGAAACTGCTCCCGGTTGGCGGAAACGAGAAGAACGCGCATTCCGGAATTCCCCGGCCGACCTCCCTCCTTTGCGGGGGGAAGATTCCGGCCCCTCGACTATAATCAGTATCCATGGGGCCCTTCCTGTACGTTACGGACCTCCACGGAAACCGGCCGAAGTACGAGCGGACCCTCTCCCTGGCGCTCGAAACCGGCGCCTGGCTGGTCGTCAACGGCGGCGACATGTTCCCCCACGGGCGGATGCAGGAGGACCAGGCGGCGTTCCTTCGCGAATTCCTCGACGCGCACCTGGCGAGATACCAGGCGGCGGGGATCCGGTATTTCGGAATCCCCGCGAACGACGACCTCCGCGCGCACGACGCGCAGTTCGACGCGATCTGCTCGCGGTACTCCCTGGTGGAAAACCTGGCCGGCCGCAAGGTCCCGGCGGGCCCGTACGAGTTCATCGGCTTCAACCTGGTGACCGATTTCCCCTTCCGGCTCAAGGACCGGGCGCGGAGGGACTCGGGGGAGTTCGCTTTCCCGGAGCAGTTCGGCGGCGCGATCCTTTCCCGGCCCGGCGGGTGGGAGGAGATCCCGGACTGGGAGGCCTACGCACGCGCGCTGCCCACGATCGAGGAGGAACTGGCCGCCCTTCCGGCGCCGGAAGACCCGGCCCGCGCCGTCTACGTGATCCACGGCCCGCCCGCGGGGCTGGGTCTGGACGTTGTGCGGGGAGGAAAACCGGTGGGCTCCCCCGCCACCACGCGCTTCCTCGAGACGGTCCAGCCGCTTCTTTCCCTCCACGGCCACATCCACGAGTCCCCCGAGGAAAGCGGCGTCTGGATGAGCCGGGTGGGAAAAACGGTGTGCCTCCAGCCGGGCCAGTCGGCCCGGGGCTTAAGCGTCGTCGTGGGAAACCTCGAGGAGAGGAAGTTCGACATGCGCGTCATCGTGGTCGACTGACATGCGGGGGGCGCGCAAGTCCCGGACCCTGGCGGCGTCGAGGCGCGCCGAACGGGTCCAGATGCCGATCATCCCGACGGTGGCGGGGTGGATCGCGGGGACACCCGGCACGATCTCCCTCGGCCAGGGAGTCGTCCACTACGGTCCTCCCCCGGCGGCGCTCGGGGAAATCCCCGCTTTCCTGAAAAACGCCACGCATCACAAGTACGTCCCCGACGCCGGGCTCCCCTCCCTGCGAAAAGCCTTCGAGGAGAAGCTTCGCGCCGAGAACGGGATCGACGCCCCCGGAGGCCGCAGGATCTTCGTCACCGCCGGCGCGAACCAGGGCTTCCTCAATGCCCTGCTGTGCCTGTGCGACCCCGGCGACGAGGTGATCCTGCTCTCCCCCTACTACTTCAACCACGAGATGGCGGTCCGGCTTGCGGGCTGCCGGGCCGTCTGCGTCCCGACGGACCGGAACTATCAGCCGCGCCTCGCGGCGATCGAGGCGGCCATGACGGCCAGGACCCGCGCCGTCGTGACGGTGTCACCGAACAACCCGGCGGGGGTCGTGTACCCTCCCGATGCGCTGCGGGCGATCAACCGGCTTTGCGCCGCCCGGGGGATCTACCACATAAGCGACGAGGCGTACGAGTACTTCACCTACGACGGGGCCACGCACTACTCCCCAGGATCCTCCGGCGTGGAACACACGATCTCACTCTTCAGCATGTCGAAGTCGTACGGGATGGCGAGCTGGCGCGTGGGGTTCCTCGTGGTCCCCGAACATCTCTTCGACGACATGATGAAGATCCAGGACACGGTGATCATCTGCGCCCCCGCCGTCTCCCAGGCCGTGGCACTGGGTGCGCTTGCCGCCGGGCGTTCCTTCTGCCTGCGCCGGCTCCCCGCCATCGCGAGGGTGCGGGAGCGGATGCTCGCCGCGTTTTCGCGCATCCCCGACCTGTTGACGGTCCCCCCCTCGCGGGGGGCGTTCTACTTCCTCGTGAAGGTGCGCACCTTCATGGACGATCTCACCCTCGCCGAGCGGCTGATCCGGGAGCACCGGGTCGCCGTCATCCCCGGAGGGACGTTCGGGATCGGGAAGGGGTGCTCCCTGCGGATCTCGTACGGGAATCTCCC
>DATEXR010000015.1 GCA_035256765.1 Candidatus Deferrimicrobiaceae bacterium
GGACCGGCTGACCCTCGGGTCCGTCAGGACGTCCTTCACGAGGACCGGCTTCCCTTCCTTGGCGACCCATCCGGCGATCCCCTCCCCCACTTTCAGCCGCACCTTGCCGACGACTTCCGCATCCAGCCCGCGCGCGGCGACGATCCGGATTTCCCCCTTTTTCTCGTCCAGAAGCATCAGGGAAACCCTTTCCACGCCAAGTTCCTCGGAGACCAGGCCGACGAAGAAGTCGAGAAGTTCCGAAAGGATGCTGATCCCCCCCATGGCAAGACCCGCCCGGATGAGGGAGTTCTGGCGCCTCAGGGCGGCGGAGAGCTCCCGGTTGCGGAGATCCAGGTCACGGTCAAGTTGCCGGTTTTTCAGGGAGAGCGCCCTTTTTTCCAATCCGATCCGGACGGTCCCCCATACGTCGTCGGAGTTCTCGAAGGGAGCGTGGAGAAAATCGTAGACGTCCTCGGTGATCCCCCGGTCTTCCGCTTCCCGGGAGGGGCTATCGGTCAGGATCACGACCTCGGTATCCGGGGAGATCCTCCTGACCCTGCCCGGCAGCGAGTGACCGTCCCTTCCGGGCATCGACAAATCCACCAGGGCGAGGGAAAACGTCTCGCGGGCCAGCAGATCGAGCCCCTCCTCGACCGTCCCGGACGTCCGGGGATCGCACCCCTTTCCCCTGAGGAACTCCGCGAGTTCTTCGAGGTTAGGCGTCCTCTCCCCGACGAGCAAGACCTTCGCTCCGTTCATCGGTATTCCTCTCCACCCGGCGGAAACAGTCGAACCCCGTCGCTGCCTGTTTCGCCAACGGCCGTTTCTCTTTTTATCGGCAGGAAAACGGAATTTATTTACCGATTCCCGGGACGGAACCGGTTCGATATCGGGAGGATTTTTTCTCTCAGGCGCGCGCGGTCACCACGCCCACCCCCCGGGCGTCCGGCCTGTCCGCGGAAACCTTCCTGTATCCCGCCGCGCGGAACAGGGAAGCGATCTCCCGGGTCGTGTAGGCCTTTCCCCCATCCGTCACGGCAACCATGTGGACGGAAAAAAACGCGGGCCCGGGCGGGAAGGCTCCGCTTTCGTCCAGGAGGAACTCCTGCACGGCGACGCGCCCCCCCGGGGTAGCCGCCTTGCGGGCCTTGCGCAGAAGAACCACGCATTCCTTCTCGGAATAGGCATGGAGGATCTGGGAGATCCAGAGGAAGTCGTACGGCCCCCCGAGCCGGTCGCGCATGAAATCGCCCTCCCGGAGGGCGACCAGACGGGATGCGCCCTTCTCCTTCAGGATCTTCCGGGTGACCGCAAGCGTTTCCGGGGTGTCGAACACCGTCAGGCGCGCGCCGGGGTACCGCTTCGCCCACTCGACCGCGTACGTTCCGGGGCCTCCCCCCAGGTCGAGAACCCGCTCCCCCTCCCGCAGGGGGAATCGCTTCGCCACGGAGACGGCCCTCTCCCGGGCATTGTCCTCCATTCCCCGGATGAAATTCTCCTGGTACCCTTTTCGCTTTCCGGGGGCTTTTCCGCCCGCCCGGATCTTGCCGGAAAGGGTC
>DATEXR010000016.1 GCA_035256765.1 Candidatus Deferrimicrobiaceae bacterium
TATTTCGGGGATTTCGCCGGGTCCGACTTTTCTCCGGAATCGGAAGCCCTCGTGTGCCTGGCGGGGAAACCGTGACGAAGGGGCGGTACGGGGGAAAACCGGTGGTCCGGGCGTTTTCCGTCCTGGCAGCCCTCCTTGCCGTCTGGGGAATCTCCCGTGCGGTCAGCGCGGCCAACCGGCACCAGCTGCCTCCGCCGTCCCGGGCGCTCCCGGCCCAGGACGAGCAGCAGGCGTTCGCGCACGGCCTGGCGCCCGAGGACCTCCGGCAGCTCCTCGCCGTCGGATTGTCGGAGGGGACCACTCCGAACGGGGCGAAGGTAACCCTCACCCTTGACCCGAATCTCCAGAAGGCCGTCTTCGATCTTTTTCGCCGGTTCGACCCGCCGTACGGGGTCTTCGCCGCGATGGAGCCGAAGACCGGGAAGGTCCTGGCCCTCGTGGGATACCGCAAGGGAGGGGAGTACGACCCGTGGCTCCCCCTGAAGGCGATCTATCCCGCCGCCTCCCTCATCAAGGTGGTCACGGCGGCGGCGGCGTTGGAAAAGGGGTCGATCTCCCCCGAGGAAGAGATCAGCTATCGCGGCGGGATCTACCGGATCACGCGCAAGGGCCTGCATACCCGCGGGGGTCGGGGCGTTCCCACCATGACGCTCGAGGAGGCCATCGCCAAGTCGTCCAATTCCGTCTTCGGGAAAGTGACGGTCGATTACGTGGGGAGCGAGGCGCTCGAGGAGTTCATGGAGAGATTCGGGTTCGGGCAAGAGATCCCGTTCGGCCTTCCCGTCGAGGTGAGCAACGGCTATGTGCCGTCGGACGAGTACCGTCTCGCCCGGACCGGCGCGGGCTTCGGGGAAGTGTATGTCTCCCCCCTCCACATGGCGATGATCATGTCTGCGATCGGTTCCTCCGGGGAGATGCCGAGGCCGATCCTGATCGAGAGCGTGGAGGACAAGGACGGCGACCCCCTCTACGATGCGGTGCCGTCGAAGTGGCGGGACACGGTGAGCCCCGAGACCGCCGAGGCGCTGCTCAAGATGATGGTGAAGACGATCGAGATGGGGACGTCGCGGCGGACGTTCGGCACCCCCGACTCCACGCCGATGTTGCGGGACATGGAGGTGGCCGGCAAGACCGGTTCCCTGTCGGGATGGAACCCGAGAATGCGTTTCGAATGGTTCGCCGGCGTCGCTCCCGTGAAGGACCCGAAAATCGCGGTCGCCGCCCTCGTGGTGAACAGCAACCACTGGAAGATCAAAGGGAGCTACGTCGGGAAGGAGGCGATGTCCTCCTATTTCGGGTATCCGCAATCCACCCCCCCCGCCTACGCGAAACGCCGGGCGAAGAAAAAAGGGCGCGCCGCGGCAAAGAAAAAGGGAGCGAACAAGAAGGGCGCGGCCAGCAAAAAGCCGAAGAAGAGCCAGCCGGAGGCCAAGCGGGCGCCCGCGTCTCCCCGGTCGTCCGTTCCCTCGCCCACCCCCCGGTGGCTGTCCTACCAACCCTTTCTTCCCGGCGGTCCCTCCTCCCGGGGGTGACCGTCCGATGGACTTCTCCCGGCTGATATCGGCGAGGCGGAGCCTGCGGGCCTTTTCGGACAGGCAGGTCGAGCCGGAAAAGATCGAGCGGATGATCGAGGCCGCCCGGTGGTCGCCCTCCTGCGCGAACCGGCAGCCGTGGCGGTTCGTGATCGTCGCCAGGGAAGACTCCGCGCGGCCCGCCGTCGAGGCGTCCCTCGACGCGGGAAACGGCTGGGCGAAACGGGCTCCGGTCCTCCTCGTCACCGGTGCGCGTAAGGCCGACGGGGCCGTTGTGGAGGCGCGGGAGTACTTCCACCATGACACGGGGCTGGCCACCATGAGTCTCCTGTTCCGCGCGGCGGATCAGGGACTTCTCGCCCACCCGATGGCGGGGTGGAAGGAGCAGCCCCTGAGGGCGGCCCTCTCCCTGCCGGAGGATTTCCTGCCGATCGCGGTCATCGCCGTGGGGTACGAGGGCAGGCACGAGGATCTCGACGAGGAGACCCGGAGGAAGGACGAGCGGCCGCGGGCCCGCAAGGACGTGGGGGAGATCGCCTTCCGCGGGCGGTGGGGAGAGCCCTTCCGGGGGACCTTGCCCTCGGCCCCCGCGAAGGTGTACGAGACTGATATCCCCTTGCGGTTCGGGGACATCGACGCGATGGGGCACGTGAACAACGCGGTTGCGATGACTCTTTTCGAGCTCGGGAGGGCCAAATTCTTCGCCGAGGTGGTGGGGGTGGGCAGGATCGAGGATTACGAGTTCATCCTTGCCGAGGCGACCGTCCGGTACCGTCTCCCCATCCTGCTCCAGGACCAGGTACGACTGCGCATGCACATTACCGACGTCGCCCGAAGTTCCTTCCGGTTCCAGGCCGAACTGTTCGATCCCCGCGACGGCCGCGTCTTCACCGAGACCGAAACCGTGCAGGTGATGTTCGACTACGCCAAAGGGCGGGTGATACCGGTATCGGCGGAGTTTCTCGCCAAGGTGAAGGACTACATCGGGGGATAGCCCCCCGTGGCGCGGCATCGTTCCCGTCCGTTTCCGGACGGCGCCTCATTTTGCCGGCGCGCCGTGGGCAGCGACGGACAGCTCGCCCCGCATTCCCCTTTCGGCGATCCTTCGGCCACCGTTTCCCGTCAGAAATAGATATTCCAAGAGAATTTCGCTTCGTTGTAGTGGAGTCCGGGGGAAACGGTCCGGCCGACATCCACAAATAGTGCATGGTGACGGTCGAGAGAGATCCCCTGGCGGAGGACCGCCGAAAACTCCCGCCCCCGTTTTTCGTCCCCCAGGACGCCGAAGATCTGGCGCGCCTCCAGGAGGATTTTCCAGGAGCGTGACATTTGCCTCAGGATCCCGGCAGACAGGCCGACTCCCGCCGTGTAATCGGGGCGGTACCTGCCGGCGACGTTCACCTCCGTTTCCAGCAGCACGTGGGCCAGGCCGAGAGGCCGGATGTCCCAAGCCATTCCGCCCCCCGGATTCAGGAAGAAGACCAGTGCGTCCGATCCGCCCGGGAAAGGCTTGGTCGCGAACCCCGTCCGGAATTTCCAGGAAACCGGCCGGAAGAAGTCGTCCCGCCCGGCAAGCGACAGGATGTGGACCAGGTCCCACTCCTGCAGTCGGAAACGCCCGCTATCGGGGTAGTAGCGCACCGTCGCACGGGAGAATTCGATCTGGGATCCGGGGGTAAAGCCGTCGTCCGCGTCCAAAAGGTCGTGATAGGCCGGCCTGCCGGACACCTCAAGAAAGGGGCTCTCTTCCCGGATGCCCACCGCCAGCGCCACCCTCGATGACTCGTGGCCGCTTTCGGGTTGGCCCGGCGCCGGAATGGGCGTAAGTACGCTCTCCGCCGCCGGGATCGTGCTCCGTGCGGAAAGGACCGTCAGGAACCGCCTCAGGTACTCTTCCTTCGTGTATTGCCCTTCGGCATATCGCAGTTGGACGGCTTCCGAGGCGAGGTCGAGGATCGCCCCTTTTGCGGCGCCGGGAATGTCGACGGCAAGGATCTCCCTCGGGGCAACGGTGTTGTCGAGCACGGAACGGGCTCGCCCGATGTCCGCTTCGTCCATAGAGGAAGCGATGTGACGGATCTTCCGGGCCTGGGAGGGGCGGAAGACCGGATCGGAGATCAGACCCTCGGCGCGGACGGCTTTTACGGTGTCGATGGGGATGGTGAACCGGCGGAACCGGTCGGTGAGCGTGGCCGTCGGGGCTCCGATCTCCAGGACGAAGAGCAGGTCGTAGGAGCAGTTCTCCTTGAAAAAGAAATAGTCCGAGTAGAGCCCCTGCAGTTCCAGGACGTGCAGGACCATCCGCTGTACCTCTTCTTCGGTCAGGTTCAGCCGGTACTCCCAGAGGTCCCTCTGGTCCATGTTGCCGTATTCCTTCACCTTGTCGTAGTACGGGAGGATGGAAAAGTAGCCCGGGTAGAGCCCGAAGATCCCCTTTACCGCGTAGACCAGTCCGTTGTCCCTCCGGTCGATCTGGGCCGCGTAGTTTACGGCGTACGACAGGAGAGGGCTTTCGTAGGAAGAGTCGAATCGAAGGAACGTGTGGCCGAACATGGAGGCGGGGGCGTTCATGTGCCCCGAGGCGAAGATGAGGCTTGCGGATTTTGCATCGATCCTCTGGCGTTGTTCCTCGAGGGTCGGGCAGGAGACCTCCGGAAGCTTCGTGAGGTCGACCGTAAGCCGCCGGATCAGCCAGTCGTACCGGGCGGGGAACCGGCATCTCGGGATGGTCTGCTCCTCCTCGCCGTCTGCGAAGAGCCCGTCGATGGCGGCATCGAGCTCCGCAGACGGGTCGTGCTTGCCGTCCGGGGAAAGGAAGAACTTCCGGTCATCGACGAGGCTTTCCGTGCCGAACAGTCCGCGCTTGTAATGCAGGAGGACGTGCCAGTACCGGTCGTCCGGGAGGCGAAGCCTTGTCGCCGATTCCTTCAGCTCGTCGCGGTACGGTGTCGTCTCCGCCGCTCCCTGCAGGGGAGGGAACAAGAGAAGAAAAAAAAGAGGGTATGCGAGTTTGCGCAGCATACCCTCTTATAGCATTCTCCCGCGGAAGGGGGCTCCTCCCGCCTGTTGCCCGTTAGGAAGAAAGCTGAACGATCGTATCGACCACCTGCGCGTACTCCACGTTCTCCCGGGGGAAGATTTCCGCGAAGTGGGTCTGCAGGTTGCGGTAGAACGCTTCCCGTTTCTCCGGCGCGACCTGCATCAGCTCCGCGAGGGTCTGAACGGACTCGCCCCGCCCCTGGGCGATGTCCTTCGCCAGGGTGTCGAGGTTCGCGTAGACGAACTCGTTGAGCCGCTCGTTCTGGACGAATTTCTTGGGCTGGGTACACTCCGACGTGCCGGAGGTGATGCCGAAGGTCTGGGCTCCCGATGTGCCGTTCGTCGTCGCCTGGAAGGCCTGGAGCAGGCTGGAGTCGTTGGCGCTGCCCTCGAAGAGCATCGTCCCGAGGCCGCAACCGGTGTTGGTGCGGGCCACTCCCATTTCCGCCGCGAACGAGGTGGTGGCGAAGATCAGGGTTAATGCGACTATTCCGAGCATCCGCTTCATCTTAGGTCCTCCCTTTTGCCGCATAGTGGAAAATCGAGGTCATGATAACTGAAATGCCCAGGGAAAAGGAAAGTTTCAGAAAAGGAGGTGATGGACCCGGGAAACGAGTCCCCCGATTGCCGTTCCCCCGGTTCCGTCTCCCCGCTTTTCTGCCTCCGAAGGACGGAGTCGAGGTACGAAAGGAGCCGTTTCCGCAGGTTCCCGTCGGACAGCGCCTGGATATGCCCCGCCCCGGGGGCGATCCACAGCTGCTTCGGCTCTTCGGCGAGGCGGTAGAGCCGTTCCCCGTGCCGGACGGGAACGACTTTGTCCGCTTCTCCGTGGAGGATGAGGACGGGTACGGGACGGATGCGCCCGATCCAGCGGCAGGGGCTGTATCGGTCCGTAACGAGAAGGGAGAGGGGGGTCTGGAACGGCCACAGGAGGACCACTTCGGCGATCTTTTCCCGCGCGATTCGTCGGTATCCGGAAAACGCGCTGTCGATGATCAGCGCCCGGATCCGGTCCCGGTGCGGGGAGTTGGCGACGGCGTACACGGCGACGGCCCCGCCCAGGGATTGCCCGAAGACCACGATGCGGTCCTTGTCGACCCCCTCCGTCCGGAACAACCGGTCGATCGCCGCCAGGGCGTCCACGTGGATCCCCTCCATCTCCGGCGTTCCCTCGGACCTCCCGTATCCCCGGTAGTCGATGAGGAAGACCTGATACCCCTCCATGGCGAGCCAGAGGACGGCGCCCACGTGGGTGCTGATGTTTTCCGCGTTCCCGTGAAAGAAAAGGATGGTCCCGCGCGGCTCGTCGTTCGGCCGGAGGAACCATCCGTGGAGCCGCACGCCGTCGGGCGCCTCGAAAAACACGTCTTCGTGGAAGACGCGGTCGAGGTGCGGGTTCGCCATGAAGCTCCGCTGCGGATAAAAGAAGTAGGAATCGCACGCCGGAAGGATCGCCAGGAAGGTGGCGAGGAGAAGGAGCACAAAACGCGGCAGGAAACGTAATCTCATGTCGCTACCCCAGCTTGATGCACACGACCCCCATGGCGATGAGCGCTGCGCCGATGAGCCGGATGCGCCCGAAGCGTTCCTGGAAAAGGAGGATCCCCCCCACGACGCCTACGATGGCGCTTACCTGACGGACGGAGACCGCGTAGGACACCTTCGCCATCTGGAGGCCGACCCGGTACGTCGTGAACGAGAGGAAGAGGATGAACCCGGCCGCGATCCCGCGCGGCCAGTGGGCCCGGATCTCCTCGAGGAACTTGTTCCGTGAGTTCGCCAGCAGGGCGTTGGACAGAAGGAAGAGGAAGAGGGCGATGTCCAGGTAATAGGTGTAGACGAAGACGTCCGCAACCGTCACCCCCCGCTTGTCCACGATCGCCCCCACGGAGTAGAAGACCCCCGCCACGATTGCCAGCAGAACGCCGGGAAGGCGGATGTTCCGCAGCGGGAAGGAGAAGCCCGCCCAGGAGAGTTCCCGCATCTGGAGGATGTAGGCTCCCAGGAACACGACGAGGATCCCGGCCATCCCGAGGAGGGAGAGCCGCTCGTCCAGGAAGAGGTACGCCCACAGGGGGATGTAGAGCGGTCCCGTCGTGGTGAGGGGATAGGCGAGCGACACGTCCGCCCGCTCGTACGAGGCGGTCAGGCAGGCGTGGTAGATCGCGAAGAAGAATCCCCCCGCGATCGCCAAAGGGAGGACCGGCCCGGAGGGCGGAGGGATCGCCCCGTACCTAAGGAGCCAGTACGCCGAGAAGATCGCGACCGCGCAGGCGTGCATGAAGACGTTGAAGGGGAGCTTGTGCCGCGTCGTCTTCAGGATCAGGTTCCACCCGGCGTGCGTCGCCGCGGATAGGAGGATGAGGAGCAGCGCGGAGGTGGGCATCCCGCCTACATTACGGTCCCCGGTTCTTTTTCGCAACCGGTGTCGATCGAACCGGGAAGAACGCGCGGATCGCCGGTTGACGTGGATCAAAGCCGCGGGTTCCCCATGCGCCCTATAATGGAAGCGGATCAAGGGGAGGTGCCGAATGGAACCGGTTCGCGTCGTGCTTACCGCCGTCCACGTGCTGGCCGCCATCGCGTGGCTGGGCGGGATGATCTTCCACATCGCGGTTCTCGACCCGGTCTTCCGGAAGAACGAGGTGAGTGTCCAGAGCGCGTTCCTTCTCGCGCTCATGGAGCAGCGGTTCCGGAAGCTGGTCGGGACGTCGATCGTCCTGCTCGCCGGGAGCGGGTTCGCGAAGGCGTATCTCCTGCTGGGGTCGTTCTCCGGGCTGTGGACGACGACGGCCGGCCGGTACATCCTGCTGAAGATCGGGCTCACCGGGGCGATGCTCGTCATCTTCGCGGTCTGCCCGAAGACGAAATCGTGCTCTCCGATCCCCGGGGTGTGCGACATCGCCTCCGAGGCGCTTCTCTCGGGAGGGAAGGAAGGGACGATCCGCGAGCGCTCGAAGGGGTTCCTCCCGAAGATCGCGCTTGCGCTGGGAGTCGCCGCCATGGTGACCGCGGTCTGGCTGCGCGGGTAGTCCCGACGGCGTTCCCCTCCGCGCCACGACGCGCCGCCGCCGTGCCGGAGGCGGACCGTTTTCTCCCGCCGTTTCCCTCCTGCCGGCGGTATAATTTCCCCATGCGCTTCCCGCGCGTCGCCCGGAGCATCCTTCTGGTTCTTGCGGGGGCCGTCGTCCTGTGGGCTGCGGGGACCGGAGTCTCCCTCGTCTTTCTCCCGTCGGTCAAGCCGCTCGCCGACCCGCGCGCCTCCTTCGACGTCACGGTGAGGGACTGGCGCGGAAAGGAGCACCCCTTCCAGGTCGGTCCCGGGAACCGTTACTGGACGCCGATCTCCGCCGTCCCCTCCTCTCTCAAGAAGGCGGTGATCGCCGCCGAGGACGCCAACTTCTACACCCACGAGGGAGTCGATTACGAAGCGATCAAGGAGGCGATCCGGACCGACATCCAGAAGGGGCGGTTCGTCCGGGGGGGGAGCACGATCACCCAGCAGTTGGCCAAAAACCTCTTCCTGTCGAGGGAGAAGTCCATCTCCCGGAAGATCAAGGAGTACATCCTTGCCCGCCGCATCGACGACCGGTTGAGCAAGTCCCGGATCCTCGAGCTCTACCTCAATGTCGTGGAGCTGGGTCCGATGGTCTACGGCGTGGGGCACGCCTCGCGTTATTACTTCGGGAAACCGCCCTCCGGCCTCACCGTTCGGGAAAGCGCCTTCCTCGCGTCGATGCTGCCCGGCCCGAAGGTGTACGATCCGTACCGGAACCTGGGACGCGTCGTGCGCCGTTCCGACCGGATCCTGCGCCGGATGGCCGCCGCGCACATGATCACCGAGGAGGAGTACAAGACCGCCCTGGCGGAGGAGCCGAACATCGAGGGATTGTCCCGCAAGGTGGAAAGCACAATCGCGTCCCCGCCGCCGGAGGAGACCGGGGAACTTCCGGTTCCCGGAAGCGGTCCCGGGCCGGAGCCTCCTGCCCCGGGGACCAGTTCCCCGCAGAACGGAAACGGTGCGGGGTCCGAGCCGTCGCCTGTCCCCCCCTCAGGCGAGAGCCGTTAGGGGCGTATCGATAGCGGAGCGGCGCGCCGGATCCAGCGCGCCGATTTCCACGCTGCTCTGTCCGAGGGAGAACCCCGGTAGGGGGGGCGGGGGGCAGGGGAGACCTAACCGCGCTCCTTCGCTTTCCCGAGCGCCCGGCCGATATCCGCGACGAGATCGTCGGGGTTCTCGATCCCGACGGAGAGGCGCACCAACGAGGGGGTAAGCCCCACCGCGGCCTGTTCCTCGAGGGGGATGTCGGCGTGGGTCATCGTGGAAGGGTGGGTGATGAGGGACTCCACGCCCCCGAGGCTTTCGGCCAGCAGGACGGTTTTCAGGGCGTTTACGAAGGGCGGGACCGCCGATTCCCTCGCCAGCTCGAAGGAGATGATCGAGCCGGGGCCGTCCGCCTGCGAGAAATGCAAGTCTCGCCGTGCATGGCCGGGCAGTCCCGGATAGAAGACCTTGCGGACGAACGGGTGGGCCGCGAGATAGGCCGCGATGACTTCCGCGCTCTGCTGGGCCCGGGCCACCCGGACGGCAAGCGTCTTGATCCCCCGGAGCAGGAGCCAGGAGTCGAAGGGGGAGAGGACCGCGCCGACCGCCTTCTGGGCGAAGTGCATCTTCTCGCCGAGGCCCGGGTCGGTGGTAATCACCGCCCCCCCGATCAGGTCGTTGTGTCCGCCGAGGAACTTGGTGGCGCTGTGGACCACCACGTCGGCCCCGAGCGCGAGGGGCCTCTGCAGAAGCGGCGACATGAACGTGTTGTCGACGACGGAGAGGATCCCCTTGTTCCGGGCGATCCGGGCGACCTCCCGGATGTCCGCGATCTTCATGAGCGGGTTGGTGGGCGTCTCGACGAAGACGGCCCTCGTCTTCTTTCCGATCCTTTTCGCCACCTGCCCGGGATTCCCCATGTCGACGTAGTCGAACGCCAGCCCGTAATGCTTGAGGATCCGCTCGAACAACCGGTAGGTGCCCCCGTACAGGTCGTCGGAGCACAGGATGTGATCGCCCGACCGGAAGAGCGTCGTCACCGCGGAGATGGCCGCCATCCCGGACGAGAAGGCGACCGCCTTCTTTCCCCCCTCGAGATCGGCGATCGCCTTTTCCGCCGCCTGCCGCGTCGGGTTTTCCGAGCGGGAGTAGTCGAAGCCGCGATGCTTGCCGAACGCCTCGTACCGGTAGATGGCCGTCGCGTAGATCGGGACGCTGATCGAGCCGAACGCGCGGTCGGCGCCCACTCCGGCCTGCGCGGCGACGGTTTCTATCGAACGTTTCCGCTTCAGGGGCGGGGTCTCCTTCGGGTCAGATGAAGTACGTGACGTTGCGCTGCCTGCGTTCCGCCGCCTCCTGCTCTTCCCTCGCGAGGTCGGCGAGCGTCCAGCGGTCGAGCACCGCCTGGATCGCCTCGGAAGTCTCCCGGACGAGCCGGGAGACCGCAGGAGACGAGTCCTCGTCGAGCGCCTTTCTCCCTTTTCTTTTTTGCGCCTTCGCCGGGGAGATCGGCCCTTCGACGGCCTCGATGATCTTGGAGGAGCGGATCGCTTCCGGACGCAGGGCGAGGAGATAGCCGCCCCCGACCCCGCGCCTGCTCACGACGATGCCCGCGTTCTTCAATTCCAGAAGGATCAGCTCCAGGAATTTCTTCGGGATCCCGTTCCTCACCGCCAGTTCCTTGATCTGGAACGTGGTCCCCTCCGGATGGCGAGCCGCGTAAATAAGCGCCCGGAGAGCGTATTCCGTTTTTTTCGACAGCCGCATCCTTCCTCCGGGCATTTATTCTACCTATCCGATTGTATATATAGGGATTATTTCCGTCAAGAGATCCGTTTCACAGAGATCCGTTTCACGGCCCTTCTCTTTTTACGGCTTAGTACTCCGCTTCATAAATACGGTATCGTATCGGGCCGATGCCCTAAGGCGTTTCCCCTCCCGGTGCCCGGGGCTCGCGGGCGGCTTCCTCTCCGCTACGCTCGCGACCTGCGACCGCTCGCTGCCATTCCGCTCGACGCAATTTCTGCCTCGCTCCATAGGCCGCTCCGAGGAACCCCCCGCTGCGCCTGGGCACCGGGAGGCACGCACGAATACGTTGCCGTATTTGTGAAATGGAGCACTTAGTCGCGTGGAACCGTCGCCGGGTCCGCGGCGGATGTGGTAGGCTGAGGCGGACATGAGCAGCCAAGAACTCCTGCCGGAAGACGCCGTTATGTGGAACCGCCCTGAAGATCCGGAGGGATTCCACACGGCGATGGTGCATCTCTACCGGGGGGAGATGAACAGGATGACCGTGTGGAGGACCCGGTTGGATACGACGAGCAATTGGGCGATACTTCTGAGCACAGGGATGACGACGTTCACCTTGGGATCGCCGGGCATACCGCATTTCATCTTGCTGCTCGGTCTTGCCCTCATCGGCATCTGCCTCTTCATCGAGGCCCGGCGGTTCCGCCACCTGCTCCAATCCAAGTGGCGGGTTCATGTGCTGGAAGCGCACTACTTCGGTGGGCGGCTGTGCCCACCCTCGTCCGAGGAGAAGTCCTCCTGGAGAGAGGAGCTTGCGTGGGACTTGGAGCGGCCGCGTTTCACGGTCGGGACGTTCATGGCGCTGCGGATGCGCCTGCGGAGCAACTACCTGCTCCTGGTCTACTTCGTGAGCGCCGTCTGGTTCACCAAGGTGTTCATCCACCCGCAGAGCGCCACCGACATCTTCGAGTTCCACGCGCGGCTGGCTGTCGGCGAGCTGTTCCCGAGCTGGTTCGTTGCCGCCACGGCTGTACTGTTCGTGCTGATCGCCACCGTCCTGGCCATCAAAACGCCCAGCGAGGAAACGGTCAGTCGGATGACCCTTCGGGAGCGGAGAAGATCCCCATAGGCGGCTCCGGATCCGGTTCATACACGGGGGCCATGGGCGCCGATCAGCCTCTTTGGCCGGCATGGGGAGGCCTTTCAGCGTCGATGGTTCTCCAGCCTTTTTCGAGCGCAAACGGCCAGGCGACGATCCCGCCGTCCAGGTAGCTTGCCTTCCCGAACCCGGCCCCCTTGAGGATCCGCATCGCCTCGTACCCCCGAAGGGACGTCTTGCAATACGCCACGACCTCCTTGTCCTTGAGCAATTCGCCGGCCCGTTCCCGCAGTTCCTCCAAGGGGATGTAGCGGTGCCGCGGGTCCGCGATCCGTGAGTCCATGTGCTCTGCCAGGGTCCGCACATCGAGAAGGACGAAGTCCTCTCCCTCGTCGATCATCCGCCGGATCGCCAGAGGCGACCGGCCCACCGCGAGGCCCGTTACCTTGTTCTCCAGGGTGGTGGCGAGGTGGACCAGATTGTCCATTGCCCCGGAGTAGGGGGGAGCGTAGCAGAAATCCGCTGACGCGATCTCGCCAAGGGGCATCCGCTGCGTGATGGCGAGGGCCGCAGTGTCGATCCGCTTGGACGCTTCG
>DATEXR010000017.1 GCA_035256765.1 Candidatus Deferrimicrobiaceae bacterium
CCCTCCCGCAGGGGGAATCGCTTCGCCACGGAGACGGCCCTCTCCCGGGCATTGTCCTCCATTCCCCGGATGAAATTCTCCTGGTACCCTTTTCGCTTTCCGGGGGCTTTTCCGCCCGCCCGGATCTTGCCGGAAAGGGTCGTCCACTCCGGCCAGCAGCCCAGGTGGTGCAGCAGGATGGACGCCTTCGACAGGGGGCCGCCCGCGAGGAACCGGGAGGCAATTTCCCCGTTCCGGTAGGTCTTTCCCTTCTTCCCGAGAAGCCCCACTCCCACGAGGGCGTTCAGCAGGATGGAGAGGCGACGGGGATCGGCTACGATGCGCCGGGCCAGGCGGAGAGCGTCGGAGGGTCCTTCGGACAGGGAGGAAAAGACGCCGAGATCGAGCGCCGCGAACAGGACCATGGAACGCTGGTATCCGTGGGCCATCTCCATGAGGTCTTCGACCGTCGTAACCTTCACGATAGGCTCCTCCCCTGTCGGGGGACACTCGTTCGATAGGGAACGCGAGCTAATGAATGCCTCCCCTGACGATCGTTGACGGGCCGTCCTTGACGTCGATGACGTCGTAGCCGGCCGCGCGGATCCTTTCCCTCAACACGTCCGCCTCCGCGAACCTGCGCTCGCGACGGCACCGGTCCCGGCGCATCGCGAGGTCGGCCACCTCTCCCGGTGCGGCCTCCTCCGGCCGCACCTCCTCCGGAACCGCCTCCCCGGAGCCCTCCGCGAGAAGCCCCAGCCCGAGCACCGCGTCCCACTCCCCGGCAAGCGCCCGCCGCTCCTCGCCGGATAGCCCCGAGCGGGCCGCCTCGTGCACGACGGCAAGCGCCCGGGGGGCGTTCAGGTCGTCCCCGATCGCCTCGCGGAAGCGGCGCCGGTACTCCTGCGCCTCTCCGCCCCAGGGAGCTCCGCCGGCCGCCTCCCCCTCCGAGGCGAACGCCTCCTTAAGCCTCGCAAGCGCCCTGGCGGATGCCGCCTGCGCCTCCCAGGTGAAGTTCATCGGCGTCCGGTACTGGAGGGTGAGGCAGTGGTACCGGAAATCGATCGGGCGCACGCCCCGGGCCTCGAGATCGTCGAGCGTGTATTCGTTCCGGAGCGATTTGGACATCTTGCGCCCCTCGACGAGCAGATGCGACGCGTGCACCCAGAGGGAGGCGAATCGCCCGCCGGTGGCCGTCATCGCCATCGCCCGGGAGTTTTCGTGATGGGGAAAGCGCAGATCCACCCCCCCCACGTGGATGTCGAACTCCGGGCCCAGGTACTTCCCCGCCATCGCCGCGCACTCGATGTGCCATCCGGGCCAGCCAAGCCCCCACGGGCTCTCCCAGCGAAACTCCCGTCCCGGCTCCGCCGCAAGCCACAGAGAGAAGTCCTCCGGGCGCTTTTTTTTCCGATGGATCGCGCTGTCCGTCCGGCCTGCCGCCTCTCCCTCCCCCAGGGCCGCGCCGGAGAGCTGCCCGTACCCTTGCGCCTTCCTCACGTCGAAATAGAGGTACCCGCCCTCTCCGTACGTCACCCCCTTCTCCTCCAGCGTCTTCGCCAACGCGATCATCTCGGGGACGTGGGCCGACGCGCGCGGAGAGACGTCGGAGGGGAGAAAGTTCATCCTCCGGCAATCCCGGAAAAACGCCGCGGTGAAGAACTCCGCGATCTCCCGCGCCGTCTTCCCCGCGGCCCGCGCGGCGGCGATCACCTTGTCCTCCGCCTGCTCGAGACGATCCTGGTGCATGTGTCCCATGTCGGTGATGTTCTGCACGGAGAAAGGCGTCAGGCCCGCGAACCGGACGGCCCGCAGGAGCAGGTCCGTCAGCAGATAGGTCCGCAGGTTCCCGATGTGGACAAAGCGGTATACGGTCGGGCCGCACGTATAGATCCCGACGCGGCCCGGCCGCAAGGGGGCGAGGGGGACCTTCTTTCGGGATACGGTGTCGTAGAGGGAAAGCATCGTGATCCCTCCCGGTAGGCGCCGGGGGCGCATGCCTTCCGGCACCGTTCTCCCCGGGGCCGCGCGTCCCGGGCAGAACCCGTCCCCCCGCAGGGGGCTACATCTCCTGGTTGACCTCCCGGTCGATCTCGTCCTGAAGGAGCTTCACGTGCTTTTTCTCCTCCTCCACGAGGAAGAGGAACATCTCCCGGATCGACGGCTCCTTGGCCGTCTTGGCGAATTCCGAGTAGTCCCGGACCGCCGCCTTCTCGCGCTCCAGCGCCATCCGCATCACGTCAACGGGATTCGATGTCTTCATGCCTTCCTCCGGATCGGGGGATTGCCCCGCGGGGCTCTTGCAGTTCTTTCAGGTGCGCCTCGATCTTCGCGAGGTGGATCCTTTCCTCGGATTCCAGGTCGGACAGGAGACCCCGCGTATTGACGTCCTCGACCGTTTTCGCTGCCTGGTGATAGAAGGCGATGGCGTGCACTTCCGCCTTCTTCGCGACGGAGAGCCCCTTCCGCTGCGCGTCGGGCCCTTCGGCTCCTCCCGCCTCGACCCCTTCCTCCCAGGCGAGCCGGTCCAGATCGATGAGGTACGGCAGGTACTTCTCCTCCCAGCCCGCTTCGAACGCGGGGATCCCGTGCTTCGCGGAGAGTTTTCGGATGTGCCCCTCCTCCTCCTCCGCGAGGAAGGCGAACAGGTCCCCCACCGGGGTGTCCCCCTGTCGGCGGGCCAGCCGCTCGTAAAAGATTCTCGCCCGCGTTTCGTGGGCCAGGGCGACCCCCAGGATCTCGATTTCGTTCAGGTCCAGCATCGCGAGCGACTAAGCCTCCGTCAGGCGGGGTTCTTCTTCCGGTAATCTTCCAGGGCGGCCTTCACCGCCTCCTCGGCCATGACCGAGCAATGGATCTTGACGGCCGGGAGACCGTCGAGGGCATCGGCGACGTGCTGGTTCGTGATCTCCTCCGCCTCCTCGATCGTCTTCCCCTTGATCATCTCCGTCAGTATGGAACTGGAGGCGATGGCGGCCCCGCATCCGAACGTGCGGAACTTCGCGTCCACGACCTTCCCTCCCTCGACTTTGAGATAGAGGCGCATCATGTCCCCGCAGGCCGGGTTGCCCACCTCGCCGACGCCGCTGGCCTCCTCGATCTCGCCGACGTTCCTCGGATTCATGAAGTGGTCCATTACCTTCGCGCTGTACGGTCCGCTCGCCATGGCCGTTTACCCTCCCTGCAGGATCTTCTTCTGGTAGTCCAGATAGGTGGGCGACATCTCCCACAGCCGCCTGACGATCCCCGGCAGGACGGACAGGACGTGGTCCACCTCCTGCTCGGTGTTCCCCTTCCCCATGCTGAAGGTGATCGATCCCGTGCAGATGTCGCTCGGGACGCCGATCGCCCGGAGCACATGGGAGGCGATCAGGTCCTCCTCGTCCCGCCCTTTCAGGTTCGAGCTGCACGCCGACCCCGAGGCCGCCATCACGCCATGGACGTTCAGGAACAGCAGAAGCGACTCCCCCTCCGCGTACTCGACCCAGAAGCTCACGTGACCCGGGAGCCGGTCGGTGGGGTGGCCGGTGAAGTGGAGATGCTCGATGGAGGAGGCGATGCCTTCGCGCAGCCTCTTCTCCAGTCGCGTAAGGTGCGACACCCACTCCCCCATCTCCGCGGCGGCGATCCCGGCCGCCCGACCCATCCCCATGATTCCGGGCACATTTTCCGTTCCGGCGCGGTAGCCCATCTCCTGGAAGCCGCCGTCGATCTGGGATTCGAGCCGGACTCCCTCCCGCACCACGAGGGCCCCGGTCCCCTTGGGCCCGTAGAAATTGTGCGCCGAAAGCGTCACCAGGTCCGCTCCCACCGCCCGGAGATCGAGCGGAATGTGGCCTGCCGACGCCGTCGCGTCCGTGTGGAACAGCACTTCCTGCTCTCTCGTGATCCGACCGATTTCCCCGATCGGCTCGATGGTGCCGATCTCCGCGTTGGCGTGCATCACCGAGACGAGAACGGTGTCGGGCCGGATGGCCCGCCGCACATCGTCCGGGTCCACCCTCCCGTCGGTGTCGGTCGCAAGGGTCGTAACCTCGTATCCCCGGTTGCGAAGGAAGGTCAGGGCGTTCAGGACGGAGAAGTGCTCCACCTCGGAGACCACCACGTGCTTCCCCGTTTTCCCGCTCGCTTCCGCCGCGCCCTTGATCGCCAGGTTGTTCGCCTCGGTCGCGCCGGAGGTGAAGACGATCTCCTGCGGCTTCGCATGGACGAGTCCGGCGACCTCCGCCCGGGCGGCGTCCACCGCTTTGAGCGCCTGTTGCCCCTGGTCATGGATGTGCGATGACGGGTTGCCGTACCGCTCGGTGAGGTACGGCATCATCGCCTCGAGCACGCGGGGGTCGAGGGGCGTGGTGGAGATATGGTCGAAGAAGATGTGCGCCAACGGCAGCCCCCGCCTACTCCTTCACCCGGAACTCGGTCATCTTGTCCCGGATCAGCTTGATGTGGTTCTTCTCCTCGTCCGCCAGGAAGCGGAACATCGCCCGGATCGCCGGATTCTGCGCTTCTTCCGAGGCCTTCTTGTACTCCCCGAAATTCTCCATCTCGTGCCGGAGCGCCAGCCGCAGCACCTCTTCCCTCGTCCACTCTGCCATCTTCCGTTCCTCCCGGTCAGGATCTTCGTGAAGTTGCCCAGGTCGCGCGTGCCGCACCCTGTCGGTCTTGCTCCCGAACCCAATATTTACGATTGGGAGAGCGGGCTTTTCGTTTCATCTTTATACCCCTACAATACCTGTTGCACAACACGGGAGTCCGGGATCTCCCCGGCACAGGCCGGCCGTCGCCGTTTGCGGGGATGTCCGGTTGGCGCGAAACGGGAAACCGATCCGCCGTTCCGGCATTTATTATAATGGATCCTGGCGACCCCGAGACGGGAGAAGGCTACCCGGGGGACCGTATCCCGCACGGAGGTTCCGACATGAGGAAAAACCCCCTTCTGCTGGCCGGGGTTCTGGTCCTGGTGTCCGCGACTGCCCTTCCGCTCTCCCGGTGCACGCAGAGCGAAAACCCTGCCGGGAGAGGGGGAACGTCGAACGGCTTTGCCCTCAGGGCGGGGGCGAACGCTCCGCCCTTTTCGCTCAGGGACATCAGCGGCAACATCGTCCAATCGTCGAACCTTCT
Source organism: Candidatus Deferrimicrobiaceae bacterium (assembly GCA_035256765.1). Classification (NCBI taxonomy): domain Bacteria; phylum Candidatus Deferrimicrobiota; class Candidatus Deferrimicrobia; order Candidatus Deferrimicrobiales; family Candidatus Deferrimicrobiaceae; species Candidatus Deferrimicrobiaceae bacterium. The sequence continues at coordinate 5,101 of DATEXR010000017.1, forward strand.
GGGAAAACCCTTGGCGATCAACTTTTTCACCACGTGGTGCCCCCCCTGCCGGGAGGAGATCCCGGGATTCGTGGACGTCTACAACAAATACAAGGAACAAGGGTTCGAACTCGTGGGGATATCCCTCGACACCGACACCCGGGAGAACCTTCCGTCCTTCGTCATGACGTACCGGATCGGGTACCGGATCCTTCTGGGGGATCTCGACACGGCGAGAGCCTACGGCGGAGTCTACTCCCTGCCGACCACTTTCTTCATCGGGAAGGACGGCAGGATCAGGAACGTTCACGTGGGGTACCTGGATCGGGACGCGTTCGACCGGGAGGTTCGGAATCTGCTTTAGGAGAAGGGCGCCGGACCCGGAAAAGCGGAGAAAAGCCGACGGGGAAGCGGAAGAGGGTCTCTTCGGCTTCCCCGTCCTGTTTTATTCAGAGTCGGACTGAGCCCCGCGCAACTCAGCCCGCGGGGACGGATCGGTCGGAACGCACGCCGAAGTCGGGCACACCGCCTCGCAGTTCCCGCAGTCCGTGCATTTGGTCGCATCGATGTGGTAGAACGGGTCTCCTTCGTCAATGCACTCTTCCGGGCATTCCGGAAGGCAAGCCGCGCAGGCGATGCAATCCGAGGTGATCCTGTACGCCATTCCGTTTCCTCCTGCCTGTCCGATTATACGGATTCCACCCGGTCGACCGAGGGAATCTCCTCTTTCAGCAACGCCTCGATTCCGTTCTTCAACGTTATGTTGGCCATGGGACATCCCCCGCACGCACCGGTCAGACGCACCTTCACGACTCCGCCTTCGACGTCGACGAGCTCCACGTCCCCCCCGTCCGCCTGCAGGGCCGGGCGAATTTTGCCCAGTACCTTCTCCACATCCGTTCTCATTCCGCACCACCTCCTCTGCCAGGGTACCTGTCTAGGGATAAGATGCCGTTTCTCCGTCCGCGGTTCCTTGACTCCGGTCAATCCGCCGAGAGAATCTCGTAGCCGCTCTTTTTGAGGGCGGCCTTGAGCATCTTGTAGTTCTTCGTTTCGATCCGGAGAATGAGGATCTTCATCCCCGGGTCTTCGTGGGAGGCGCTCGCCACCGATACGATGTTCGCGTCGAAGTCCTTGATGAGCTTGAGCACCTCGAAGAGGATTCCGGTCTTGTTCGGCAGGGCCAGCTCGACCCGGTATCCCGGCCCGTGGACCCCCAGCGAATCGAGAAACGCATCGAGGATATCGGTCTCGGTCAGGATGCCGACCAGCTTTCCGCCATCCACGACGGGGAGGCATCCGATCTTCTTCTCCCGCATGATCAGGGCCGCCTCCTCGATGGAGGCGTTGGAGGACACCGTATACACTCTCCGCGTCATGATCTGTTTCACCTTGACCTTGTCGAGGAGGTAGTAGATCTCGCGGATCTCCAGGGACGTGGCGAGAGAGGGCGAGGCCTGCTTGATGTCCCTCTCGGTGACGATCCCCACGAGCTTTTCCCTTCCCTTCATCACCGGGAGATGCCGGATTTCCCTCTCTTTCATGATGTCCATCGCCTTCTTCATCGAATCATTCTCGTCCACGAATAACGGGTTCCGCATCATTCTCTTGGCGACAATCATCGTGTTTCCTCCTGTCGAATCTCGCGTAGGATTCTTGGTCAGGTGAAATACCGCCTGACAAGGTCGAAAGCACGCTCCAGTTCCGCTTCCGTCACAAGCAGATACGAAACCCCTTCCCGCTCCCAGAAGACGAAGGATTTGCCGTCCTTCTCCCCGGAGAGGAAGCCCGATTGGGGAAACAGGGATTCGGGGGACGCCGCATTCCCGATCATCTCCTTCCGGACGACAAGAAGGAGGTACGGCTCCCCCGAGAAGGAGAAGCGGATCGCGGCCGCCTCCTGCCTCCCCGTTTTCTCCCGGTCGATCCCCGTGTACGCGAACCGCTGCTCATCCCGCGGGAGGATGATCGCGGCCCCCGTCCATTCCTTGACCCGCGCCTCCACCTCCGCCGGGTCCCGGGCCGCCCCCTCCCGGTGGGGAACCGCGAATGCCCGTTGGGCTTGTCGCACCAGGTCGTCCACCCGCCGAATTCCCGAATCCCGCGAAATCCGGACGCCCACGACGGCTAGGGTAAGCGTCAGGAAGATCAGAACAATGGCCAGGCGCGGCTGGAAACTTACCAGGCCAAAGAGGGATGTTTTTTCGGCGGTGCGTCTCTCCGGGCTCTCCTGACTGGATCTGACCATCCCTGTGGCTCCCGGCACCCGAAGAACGTCCACCCACCTTCTATCCTACGGCTACCACTCCACGATTTCCACACCGATTTCTTTCGCCAGGTCTCTCGTGGCGGAGTGCACTTTCCCCCGGACGAGGACCACCTCACGGGCCTTCCTCCCCGCCAGCCATTCGCGAGAGGTGAAAAACGTCCCCGTCGCGCGCACCTCGAAGCCCTTTCCCTCTCCCCCGGCAAGGAGGTATTCCTTCCTCTCCTCGACGGGGATCTTGGCGACGGCGAGGAGTCCCTGAAGAATCGACCTGCCGGTCTCGCCCTTCCCCGCGACGAAGACACCGTACCCCGAGTTCTGGATGATCGTGCGGAGGGCGGGGGACATTTTCCCGGTGTCCACCACGAATCGCTTCCCTCCCGCCTCGAAGATCCTCTCCGGCTGGATGGTCAGGAGGAAGGAATCCCCTCCCCCGCCGATACGGATCCGTTTTCCTTCCGTCTTCGGAATGCCCAGCAGATCGAGGGAGAAATCCAGCGCCTCGAGACCTTCCTGCGGCAGGGAATTCCGGGGGGCTTCCTCTCCCGCCTTCTTTGCCGGCTCCCACCCGGCGAGAAACCCTTCGTTCGCGGAGGGGTCGAACGAGAACGGCAGCACCCGGATCCCGACCCGATCGGCATACCGAAGAACCGCGGTGAGCTCGGAGGCGGGCTTCTCCGGAACCTTCTTGATGAGGATGATCTCGCCGTTGAGCAGGCTCTGGCTCGTCCGCAGGACCACCCACCGGGCGGGCAGGGTTACCGACACCGATTCCCCGATGACCGGTGGATGAGCAATCCCTTCCTTGACGGAGTAGTATCCGGAGGCGCCGAGCAGGCGGTCCACCATCTCCTCCGCGCCGGAAGCCCCGTCCATCCGTACCACGCGGTAATTCTTCCACGTCTCCGTGATCAGGCGGCGAACCTCCGCCGGCAGGGCGCCCCGGAAGTCGATCAGCGCATGGATTCCCCCGGAAAAACGCACGACGGGGTACTCCTCGAGATTGAGCACGACCTCCCCTCCCGACGGGATCGGAAGGTAGAGCGTCCCGCGGTCGACCCACTTTTCCCCCAGTCCCCTCGTCAGGTCCGCCAGCAGTCCGCGGTAAGGCGGCTTCGGCTGGGGAAGCGGAGGAGGCGCCGGCTCCTTCGCCTTTGGTCCGATCACCACGGCGGGCGTTTCCGGAGCGGGGGACGCTTGCACCGCGACCCGGGACTCCGGCTTCGCCGCCTGCAGCGCTTCCCCCCCGGGTTCCGGCGCCACCTCCCGCGTCAGCGCTACCGCGGGGGCCGGCCTCTCCCGGGAGACCGGCGGTGCGGGGGCGGGTTCCGCCACCCGGGACTCCGGTTTCACCGCCGGCTGTGCCTCCGGCTGCGGGCCGACCTCCTGCGTCAGCGCCAGGGCGGATGCCGCGGGGGCGGGGATCTCCTCGACGGCCGGCGGTGCGGGGGAGGGTTCCGCCACCCGGGACTTAGGTTGCGCCGCCGGTTGTTCCTCCGGCTCCGGCGCAAGGTCCTGTCTCTGCGCAACCGCGGACGCCGCGGGCGCGGGGGTCTCCTCGACTGCCGGCGGTGCGGGGGAGGGAACTTCCGGCGCCTTCTCGGCGACGGCCACCGGCTTCTTCTCGAAATACTCCCCGGTGGGAAGCAGGATGGTCTTCCCGGCCATGATCATGTTCACGTCGCGAATGGAATCGTTCAGTTCCTTCACGGCGGCCAGATACCGGGAGAGGTCCCCCCTTTGGACTCCCCGTGCGGCCGATATTCCCGAGAGGGAATCCCCCCGCCGGATCTGGTAAGCGACCGTTTTCCCGGTTTCCACCAGGCGGGCGGTCTTCATGCCGAGGGCGGCCGGGATGAGGATCCTCTGGCCGGGGACGAGCTTCCCGGGATCCTTCACATCCGGGTTGGCCCGCAGGAACTCGCGGAGCAGGGAGGGATAGTCCGCCGGGAAGAGCGGGGACTTTTCGCTCAAGATCTTCCAGAGCGTATCCCCTTTCGAGATCGTGTGCACCTCGTAGAAGGTCTTCCGCCCCATCGAGGTCTCCTCGAAGATCTTCTTCTCGAGATAGATCCTCGGGCGCTCGGCCTCCTCGCCCCGTGAACCGGAGGCCAAAAGGAGAACCGCCAGAACCACCGGTGCGTACCGGATCATCAGTACCCCTCCCCCGTGAAGGTGTTCACTCCGGCGTGGACACCGATGGTCTTGTACATTTTCGGGCCCTCCCACGGCTCGTCCAGGATCCCGTCGTGGATCGCCCAACTTCTTCCCCGCAACGTCTTCTCCTGGCCGGGCATCCGGAACGGCGAGCTCCCGTCGAGCCGGCCGAACAGAACGCCGCCCGGGCGAAATTCCCGGTCGATCCCTTTCATCTTCTCACTCCCGTTCATGTACTGGAAGCCGCTCCTTTCGTAGAGAATCGCGCTGTTATAGGTCAGGGGCTCCAGAAAATAGAAGTTGTGCCCGAGACGGCCGAAAAGATTCTCCCAACACGCGACGATGTCCGTCATTGCCCGGAGGCCCCTCCGGACCTGCCCGGGGCCCAGCCCGGCCTTCATCGCCCGGATCTCCTCCGGGACGTTCCGGCGGGTCGTCCCGAAATAGGTGTCCCGCCCGGCTTCGTCCACGTCGATGTCGAACCGCTCGCCGTCGGGGTCGTTCACGATGACAAAAGAGATCTCCATCTGCCCGTAGGGCGAGTTGGAGACATCGAGGAAATACGCTGCGTCCCGGTCTTCCGGGTCGCGCCACAGGTCCACCTGGAAGAACGGCATCCGTTCGGGGCACACGAACCGGACGCATCGCACCCCCCTGTCGTTCCGGAACGTCTCCGGCTCGATCGAGAACCTGTCCAGCAGGCGGCGCGGAACCAGGACGGAGAGGAGCGCTTCGCGCTCCTTTTCCGGCATGCTGTTGATTTCGTAAATCGAGGTGGGCAACGGGACCGCTAATCTTTCTCGTACAGGGCGTCGAGCAGACTCCCGTACTTCTTGATGACCACCTTGCGCTTCACTTTGAGCGTGGGGGTGAGCTCCCCCGTTTCCTGGGAAAAGTCGGTGCCGAGCAGGACGAACTTCTTCACCTGCTCGAACGAGGCCAGCTGGCGGTTGATCTCGTCGACGCGCCCGCGCATCATCGCCTCCACCTTGGGGTTCTTGGCGAGAAGGACGGGGTCCTTCTCCTGGATGCCGTTCTGCTCCGACCACTTCCCGATTTCCTCCGCCGAGAGGGTGAGGAGGGCGGTCAGGTACTTTCGCCGGTCGCCGTAGACGAAGGCCTGGCTGACGAACTTGTCGTTCTTGAGCAGGTTCTCCACGTTCTGGGGGGCGACGTTCTTGCCGCCCGAGGTCACGATGATGTCCTTTTTCCGGTCCGTGATCCGGAGGAATCCCTCGGAATCCAGCTCCCCGATGTCGCCGGTGTGCAGCCACCCTTCCGGGTCGATCGCCTCCCTCGTCGCCTCCGGGTCGCGAAAGTACTCCTTGCACACGTGGGGACCCCGCACGAGGATCTCCCCGTCGGGGGCGATCCGGATCTCGGTGCCCGGCAGCGCCTTCCCCACCGTTCCGAACTTGTAATTCTCGTACCGGTTGACCGCCGTGACGGTGGAGTCCTCCGTGAGCCCATACCCCTCGAGGATCAGGACGCCGAGGGCGTGCAGAAACTCGGCGATCTCCGGGGAGAGCGGCGCCCCCCCGGATATGGCGAACCGGAACCTGCCGCCCATTCGCTCCCGGATCTTCCGGAAGACGAGTTTCTCCGCGACGGAAAGCTTGAGGGCGAGGAATCCTTCGACCGGTTCCTTCCTCTGGCGGCGTCGGGACGCCTCGCGCCCCACGCCGAGCGCCCAGTGAAAGATCGCCTGTTTCAGCCCTCCGTCCTCCTCCACCTTGGCCAGTACCCGGGCATAGAATTTCTCGTACAGCCGGGGTACGCTCACCATGATCTCGGGCCGGACGAGCGCCAGATCCTCCCCGACCGTCTGGATATCCCGCGCAAATGCGGAAACCGCCATGGCGTCGAAGGTGAGGAAATGCTCGAGCCTCCCGAGCGAATGCGCCAGGGGGAGGAACTGGAGGAACAGCTCTCCCCTCCGGACCGTGACGGCCTCGAGGCACGACGTGACGATGAAGACGTAGTTGCTGTGCAGGGTCACCACCCCCTTCGGCGGACCGGTGGTGCCGGAAGTGTAGATGAGGGTCAGGTCGCCCTCGGGGGTGATCTCCTCCGTACGTCGGGCAAAGGCCTCCGGGTTGGCCGAAGCGAATTCGATCCCTCTCGCCCGAAGGGCCGGGAGGTCGATCGTCCCCTCCCGCCCCTCCGGACTCCCGGAGAACAGGATCACCTTGGACAGCGCGGGGAGGTTCCTGCGGACGCCTGCGACCTTGTTCCTCTGCATCTCATCCTCGACGAACACCGCGCGGGCCTGCGAGTGCGCGAGGATATACTCGACCTGGTCGGGGAGGTTGGAGGGGTAGATCGGAACCGGGACGAACCCGGCGATGATGGTGGCGATGTCGGCCAGACACCACTCGACGCGCGTGGTGGAGAGAATCGCCACCTTGTCCCCCCGGGAGAGGGACAGGGACATCAGACCGTTCGCTATCTCCCGGACGGCGGTTCCGACTTCCCGGTACGTCATCGGATCCCACTTCCCGTTCCGGGGGACGAGATAGCGGACGGAATCGCCCCCCTCCTCGATCCTGTTCAGGAACATCCGGTTCATCGTTTTCTCTCTCATGTCCTCCCCCGCGCATCCGGCTTCCTATTGCAGCATCTCGTAAATGGCTTGACGGTCCGATCCGCCGCCGGGATCGCCCGGGACAGGCGGCCTTCCCGCGCACAGGGCGCTGCGGAACCGGCAGCGGGCGGGCGCAAGGTCCCGATCGTTTGCCAACGCAGCCCCCCGGCATCCAGAGGTCCGTTCCGGAAGAGGCCGTGCACCGAGAGGGTCGATGCGCCCCGACCGGCGAGGCGCCCGGCCGAGGCGTACCCGCCGCGGTACGGTGAGGGCGGGCAACGAAGCCGGCGGGGATGCAGCGGCCCTCGAATGCCGGGATCTCCCGGGAATGGATCTCCGGAGGCCGGCGAGCCCGTGCGACGGACTCGTTGCTCCCTGGTTTGCCAAGACGCAACACTATCGGAAAAACGGAAGAACATCGTCGAACGTCACCATCCCCCGCCGCAACAGGTCCTCCACCGAGGGGAAGGCGGACCGGAGATTTTCCTCGACAATACGCGTCAGCCTCTCCTCGAAGGGCGCGTCGGAAAGAAGAAGGCTCTGGACGCCGGGGGTGAACGGAAGCATATCGAACAGGGCCATTTTCCCGAAATATCCGGTCCCGTGGCAGCGGGAGCACCCGCCCTGAACGTAGAAGGAGATCTCCCGGATGATCGGTTCGAACTTTTCCCGATACCGCTCCCCCACGAGCTGCCCCGACGGCACGGCGGTCACCGCCCGGCGGCAATCGGGGCAAAGGAGATCGACGAGCCTCTGGTGCATGACCAGCCGCACGATCCGCACGAGGAGGAACGGATCGACTTCCAGGGAGAGCAGGGTCCGGAGCGCCCGGCGGAGATTGCTCCCCTGCGTTCCGCAGTACACGGGCACCCCACTCCGGGCGATCTGGATGAGATCGAGAAGTTCTTCCGTTCCGGAGATGCGCTCGATCATCAGCGCGTCGGGATCGAGCGTCTCCGCGAGGCGCACCCACTTTCCCTCGAACCGCCGTTCGACCTCCTGGCGCTCCAGCTGGACGTACCCGTCGTTCCGGTAACGGTGGGTCTCCTCGACGGTGACGACCCGGTTGCCCGCCCGGTGCGTTTCCCGGAGCATCGCGAAGATCGTCGTCGCCACGCCCTCGACCCCGGGGGAGGAGACCAGGTAGATCCCGCCCCGCATCGGCAGGATGCGCCGCATCACCTCCCGTTGTTCCGGGTTGAACCCGATCGAGTCCAGCGCGATGGCCGACCGGAAATCCGGGAGAACCTTGACGATCGCCTCGACGCCGGAGATGCCCCGAAGAAAACTGATCCGGAACGCATGGACACCGGCCGTCGTCTCGATCTGGAAGGTGGCCTCCACCACGGATTCCGGCCCCGCGGAAAGTCCCGCCAGCTGCGCGAAGGAGCCCACGAGCGCCCCCCGGAAGCGAAGCGGGCAGGAGAGCAATAGCGATTTCCTCCCCCCGGAGTCCCCGGAGACGGCCACGCTCCCCCCGGTCGGAAATATCCGGAGGGAGGAGATCCCGGCGGTCACGGCATGAAGAAGGATTTTTTCCGCCAGCCGCCGGCCACGCCCCTGGGCAAGCCACTCCTCCACCTCGTCCCGTCTCATCACCCCGCCGGAGACATCCTCGGCCGAGAGCGAAAGCGCATCGGGGTAGAAGCGTTCGAGAATGCGCGCGATCCTGCGAACCGGGCAGACGACGATCCTAACCTTAAGGCCCGTCATCTCCTCGATCCTGGAGAACGTTCCGTGAAGGAACGGGTCGGCGACAGCGAGAGTGAGCTGCCCGTCCTCCCGGGAGACGGGCACTGCCATGGCTTCGCGGGCAATCGCCTCGGGAAGGAGCTCGGAGAGCGAAAGAGGCACGCCGTCCGGATCGACCTCGAGAAACGGGATCCCCAACCGGTTCGCCAGAATCCATCCCTTTGCGTCGGGGTGAAGCATGCCGGAAAGGAGCGCCGCCTCCACTGCCGGGACACCCTTTCGGGCGCCTTTCGCCTTCAGCTTTTTGACGGACTCGGAGGACAGATAGCCGAGTTTCTGAAGCGTATCGAAGATTTCGCTGTGGGAACCACGCACGTTGGCCCGCCTTTTCGCAACCCGTCCCAGAACTGCGGGGAGACCGGTTTATTTAGAACTTTATAAAAAAGGGGGGGGAAAGTAAAATGATTCATATTTCGCCCCAACGACAATTTCCGGGGGATCAAGGATTGCGAACAAGGGGATTTCGCAAGGTCGTCCCCGTCCTGGCGCTCGCGTTGGGGACAGGGGGGTGTCTCGTCACCGCCTCCACGTACGAAGCGAAGACGAGGGAGGCCGACACACTCCGGGAGGCGGTCGCATTCGCCAACAAGGAGAAGGGCACCATCGAGGCGAGGCTTCTGGCGTCCGAGAAGCAGATTTCCGACGCGAAAGAGGAAAACGCGGTCCTTTCCAACCGGTTGCAGAAGGGGGAAGAGGAACTCCGCACCGGGAAGGAGGAGCGCGCCTCGATCGTGGGGAAATACGAGGGAACGCGAATCACCCGGGAGGAGCTGATCTCGGAACTGCTGGAAAAGGAGAAGGCGACCGGGAAAAGGACCCAGGAACTGAGGGCAAGCGTGCAGGCGTGCGAAGCGGAACGGGAAAAATTCCGCCAGGAGGCCGCCACCCGGGAAACGGCCATTTCCGAACTGGAAAAACAGGTCCAGGAAACCCCCGACGTGGAATCCCTCCGGCGGGAGCGGGACATCCTGCTCGGCCGCGTCGAACGCATGAAGGAAGAGCGTCTCAGGGAGGCAAGACGGCGGGATGTGCGGTTCGCGGAACTCACGCAGACGTTCTCCGGCATTTCTCCCCAAATTGCGGTGGAGACGATCGGCCCCACCATGCGCATCCAGGTGAGCGACAAGGTTCTTTTCCGGAAGGGAAAGTCGGCATTGACGGAAGCCGGGAAGAAAATGATCGAAGAGGTGGGGAAGACGGCGTCGGAATTTCCCGCGGCGTCGATCATCATCACGGCGGGGGGGAAATCGCAGGCCGGCGGGATCCTCTCCGCCCTGACAAAGGGACATGCACTGCCGCCGGGACAGGTTCTCGCCAGGGCGGGAACCGGAGGCGGGGCAATCGAACTGTTGCTGGTCATCCCCTGATCCGGCCCCCCGTCGGGCGCCCGGGATCGGGTGACCGGTCCACAAACTTTCCGCGAGGAGGATCCGAAAAGGATGGATGTCTTCAACACCATGAAGGGTCGGCAGAGCATACGGAAGTTCCACAAGGATCCGGTCCCGCGGGAGAAAATTCTCCAGATGGTCGAGGCGGCCACCTGGGCGCCCTCCGCGGGGAACACCCAGAACGTCCGGTTCCTCGTCGTGGAGGACGCCGCCCTTCTCTCCCGGATGAAGGGGATCGTGGACGAAATGCTGTCCCGGATCACGGGGAAGGAGGTCCCTTCCGCCAAGATCAACTACCACAACCTCTTCGCCGCGGCCCCCGTCGCGGTCTGCGTCCTCGGAAAACCGTACGAATCGGCGACGGACCGGCACCTGCGGGAGAAAGACCCGGAGAGGCACAAGGTGCGGCGCTATCAGGTGAACGCCGGCCTGCAAAGCGTCGCCGCGGCCATCACCCAGTTTCTCCTGGCGGCGCATTCCCTCGGATACGGCGCATGCTGGATGACCGGGCCCCTCGTGGCCAAACCGGAGCTCGAATCCGCCCTTTCCATCCGGCCTCCCGAGGAACTTCTGGCGGTGATCGCCCTGGGGAAGCCGGACTCCCCCCCCCCGAAGCCGCCGCGGAAACCTCCCGAGGAGATCACGGAGTTCCGGTAAGGCCCGCTTTCTCGAACCGGAGGCGTTTGATCCGGAAACGCTCGGTTTCGGCTACCGTGATCCGGTATCCGTGCGCGAGAAAGGTCACCACTCCTTCGGGGACATCCTGGAGGCAGTCGAGCGCGAAGCCGCCCGCGGTCTCGTACGTGTCCCCCAGGGGGATATCGATCCCGTACTCCTCGCGCAGAACCCGGACCGGCGTCGCGGCGGGGACCGAGAGCGCGCCATCCTTCTCCCACTCCGGAACCTCGGGGGACTTCGACCCCTCCGCCAGCCTTCCGACGATCTCTTCGAGGAGATCGTGGATCGTGATGACGCCGCACAGCTTGCCGTGCTCGTCGATGGCAACGGCCAGGTGGACCCTCGTCCTCTGGAACTGGCGGAGCAGGTCCGCGACCTTCATCGATTCGGGAACGTAAACGGGCTTCTCGACAAACTGCGCCCAATTCTCGCGCGCCCCCGGCCGGAACAGGCTCCGGGAGGAGAGGATCCCCTCGACGTCCTCCCCGTCCGGGCTCAGAACGGGATACCGGGAGAAGCCGGAGTTCCCGACGATACCCGCCGCGTCCATGTACGCCATCCCCTTCCGCAGGGAAACCACCCCGGACCAGGGGGTCATCACCTCGTTCACCACCGTCTCCCCGAAGCGCAAGACCCCCTCGATCATCCTCTCCTCCGTGGAATCGATCGTGCCATGCTCCGCCCCCTCCTCGATCACGTCGAGGATCCCTTCCTCGGAGCCGAAACGGATATCCTGGAGGGCCTCGGGAACATACCCCGCTCCGAACAGGAGCCGTCCCAGTCGATCCAGAAGCCTTGCGGGCAGGGCCGCCCACCGCAGAGCGTGGAGACCACCCTTCCCTCCCCACCGGAGGATCCGGCGGGGACGGGTCATCGCCCCGCGCGTCGAAAGGTTCTCCAGACAGAAGAGGAGAAACAGGAAGAGAAAGGCCCACCCGGCGGCCGAGGCCGCTCCCTCCCATCCCCGCAGGTGATGGAAGAAGGAGAGGGCGGCTCCCCCCGCGCATAGTCCGGCGACCCCCTTGAGCGCCGACGACGCGACCCACAGAGAGAAGGGGTGACGGACCCCGGGGTCACGGACGGCTGCGAGCAGGCGGCCGGCGTTCTCGTTCCCCCCGGCCGCGTCCTCCGCCAGTCCCTCTTCGCCCACGATGAGAAGGGAAGAGCGAAGCGCGGTCACCGCGGCTCCTCCCGCGGCAAGCAGAATCGCCGCCAGCGCCCAAGCGAAGGAAGTACCCATGGCACCAATATATCCGATGTGCTACAATTATTCGCTGGGGTCTTGATGAAAAAGGTCGCGTATGTCTACCATCCGGACTATCTGCTCCACGCCCCCCCGTTCGATCACCCGGAATCCCCGGATCGCCTGATCGCGATCAACGAGCATCTCCAGGGCGTCGGTCTCCTCGACACGCTCGTGCCGGTAACCCCGGACTACCCGGACAACGGGGAAATTCTCCGGGTTCACGACCCCGATTACCTGCGGAGTCTGGAACATGCCTGCCGCCGGGGGGACCTGACGCTCGAAGCCGAGGACACCTACCTGAACAAGAACTCCTACTCGATCGCCCTGCTCTCGGCCGCAGGGGCCATGGCAGGAGCCGATGCCGTCGCCACCGGGAAGGTCGACCGGGCGTTCTGCGCCCTCCGCCCCCCGGGGCACCACGCCGGGCGCGCCGTGGGGATGGGATTCTGCCTCCTGAACAATGCCGCGATCACCGCCCGGTACCTGCAGGCGAAGCACGGCGTATCCAAGGTGATGATCATCGACTGGGACGTCCACCACGGCAACGGTACCCAGAACATCTTCTGGGAGGATCCGTCGGTGTTTTACTTCAGCATTCACGAGAACCCCGCCTTCCTCTACCCGGGCACGGGGCGGCGATGGGAAACGGGGAAAGGGGCCGGGGAAGGGATGACCCTCAATGCGCCGATGGCTCCGGGGGCGGGAAACGACGAGTACCGGCTGGCGTTCGAACAGATGCTCGCCCCCGCGGTGGACCGGTTCCGTCCGGAAGTGTTCGTCCTTTCCACCGGGTTCGACGCCCACCGCGACGACCCGCTGGCCGACATCGAACTCACGGAAGAAGGGTACCAGTGTCTGTCGGGGATCCTCGTCGATCTGGCAAACCGATCCTGCGGCGGGAAGATCATCTCCCTGCTCGAGGGAGGATACGAGAGGGAGTCCCTCATGCGGTGCACGGAAATCCACATCCGGGAACTCCAGAAGGACTGACCCGGGGGGAATGACAGGAGGACTGCATGTTTGTCACCCGAAGAATGCGGCGGGACGTCGTAACCGTCGCTCCATCCTCCACCCTGAAGGAGGCGCGCCGCCTGATGCGCGAGCACAACGTCCGCCAGCTCCCGGTCACCGGCAAGGAGAACGAGCTGATCGGCGTCCTGTCGGATCGGGACATCCGGGAGGCGATGCTGCCGGTGGGAATCCTTCCCGGCGCTTCGGAAGCGAAGATGGAGGAGATGCTCGCGAACACCCCCGTGGAGAAGGTCATGACCCGCAAGGTCGTCACCGCCACGATCGACGACTCCCTGGAGGACGCGATCGTCCTGCTGCACGACTTCCGGGTCAACTCCCTTCCCGTGGTGGACGACAAGGGCAGAGTGGCCGGGATCATCACGCGGACGGACATCCTCAAGGCGTTCATCGAGGCGCTGGGTGTGGGGGAGATCAGCAGCCGCCTGGAAGTCGTGGTCCCCGACATTCCGGGGTCGCTGGTCCCCCTCGTCACGATCATCAAGAACTTCCATGTGAACATCACGAGCATCCTGACCACCGGTCACACCGATCCGGACAAGCGCGCCGTCTTCTTCCGGATCGCGACCCTCAACGTCGGACCGATCCGGGAGGCCCTCCAGAAGGCGGGGTACGAGATCCTCAACCCGGGGGACTTCCGGACATGAACGCCATGCTGCTGCGGGAGAGAGGGCCGATCGAAACCTCTCCCCTCGTGGCGACGGACCTTCCGGACCCTTCCCCCGGGCGGGGGGAGATCCGGGTGAAGGTGTCCGCATGCGGGATCTGCCGGACGGACCTCCACGTCATCGAGGGCGATCTTCCCCCCCGGCGGACGCCTGTCATCCCGGGGCACCAGGTCGTGGGCACGGTGGACGCCGCCGGCAAAGCGGCGACCCGGTTCCCGCGGGGGACCCGCGTGGGGATCGCCTGGCTTGCGCGAACCTGCGGGGTCTGCGATTTCTGCGCGGGGGGAAGGGAGAACCTGTGCGACCGCCCGCTGTTTACGGGATATCACCGGGACGGCGGGTTCGCGGAGTACGCGGTCGTGCCCGAGGCGTTCGCCTATCCCCTCCCCCCGGCCTTCCGGGACACCGAAGCCGCCCCGCTCTTATGCGCCGGGATCATCGGGTACCGCGCCTTGCGGAGGGCCGATTTGCCCGCCGGGGGGAAGCTGGCGATCTACGGGTTCGGCTCGTCCGCCCATATCGTGATCCAGCTGGCCCTCCACCGGGGGTGCGAGGTGTTCGTCTGCACGCGGGGAAAGCGGCACCGGGAACTCGCGAAACGGATGGGAGCATCCTGGGCGGGGGAAGACCCGGCGAAGATGCCGGCGCCCGCCGACTCGGCGATCCTGTTCGCGCCGTCGGGCGAGCTGGTTCCCCCGGCCCTGAGACAGCTGAACAAGGGGGGTACCCTGTCGCTCGCGGGCATCCACATGAGCGACGTCCCGGCGATGAAGTACGAGGAGTGTCTCTTCTACGAGAAAAATATCCGGAGCGTCACGGCGAACACCCGGCAGGACGGCCTGGACCTTCTCCGGGAGGCCGCGGAGGTCCCCATCCGGCCGAAGGTCACCCTCTTCCCCCTCGAGGAGGCCAACCGGGCGCTCCAGCTGCTCAAGGCGGACAAACTCCAGGGAACGGGCGTCCTGACCGTAGGCGGATGATTTCCCCGTTTCCCCCCCCTGCGGACTACCCCTTCCCCTCCCGCCTCAGGATCCCTTCCGCGGCGAGAATGCCGTTGAGCGCGGCTCCGACGATCCCCCGGGACTTCCCCACCCCGTCCCCGGCCACGAAGAGGTTCGGGACGTTGGTCTCGAGGTAGCGGTCGGTCGCGTACTTCGTGTCGTAGAACTTGATTTCGGGAACGTAGACCGTCGTGGAGGGGTGCGCCACTCCCGGGATGACACGCGAGAGCAGGAGCAGGGTCTCCCTCAGGTTGTCGACGATCCGCCCGGGATAGGCGTAGGAGATGTCCCCCGGCGTGACCCCCGGCCCCAAGGGGAGGGTCGGCGTCATCTTGTCGTATCCGAGCAAGGCCGAGGAAAACGTCTCGGCCCGGGAGCGGCGCCCCTGGGTCAGGTCCCCCCACCGCTGGACGACCAGGCTGTCCCCGCCCCCCCAGAAATTGGCGAACTCCATCACCTTCCGGCCCATCTCCGTCGTGTCCTGGACCGGTTCGGTCATCGAGACGGTGTTCAAGATCGCGAAATTGGTGTTCGGCGTCTTTCGCTTCTTCAGCGCATCCCCGTTCACGAGGCGGTATCCGTTCCTCATCTCGACGCGGACCCTCCCCCCGGGATTGGTGCAGAACGTCCGGGTGCGGTCCTGGTGGGTGGGGGTCACGAAGAGGAACTTGGGGTCGTAGAGGACCCGCGTGATCTCGTCGTACACGGGTTGGGCCACCTCCACCCGGCAGCCGATGTCGATGGCGCCGTACTGCGTGAGCGCCCCGATCCCGCGGGCGACCCCGCGGAACCAGTAGGCGCCCTCCCGCCCCGGGGCCGCCACGACATACCGGGAACGAAACTCCCCTCGCGCGCTTCGCAGGAGGAACGTCCCGTCCTCGTTCCGCGCGAGGTCGGTCACCCGCGTGCGGAGAGAGAAGTCGACCCCTTCCCCTGCGATCGAATCCGTCATGCGGGCGACGACGCGGTGCGCCAGGTCCGTCCCCATGTGCCGCTGTCTCGCGGGAACGAGCGTGATGTCCCAGTCCCCCTTTTCCGTCCGGCGCCGGACCCAGGACACGCGGTCCAGCCACCATTGGATCTTCTCCTGGTCGACCCCGTACAGGACACGGTCGGCCCCGTGTTCGAGAAACACCTCGTCGATCGCGGCGATCCGCTTTTCGGCCTCCGTTTCCGACAACGCCAGCTCCGTCAGGTCGAGGCCGATGTGCGGGGAGAGGTTCAACTTCCCGTCGGTCATCGCCCCGGCCCCGCCGGTGCGGCTTTTCTCCTCCATCACGAGAACGCGCAACTTCCCGGCCAGCGTACTGGCCGCGAAGAGCCCGGCGGGGCCCGCCCCGACGATGACGACATCCCAGACGGAAGGCAGCTCAGCGGACACCGATTCCTCCCGCGCAGGAGATCTGCGGACCCGCGGAGATCCGGAACGGAAACGGGGAGACGCCCCGGCTTTCGAGGAACGATTCCACCGTTTCCCGGTCCCCCGGATCCCGGAGCAATCCGAACAGCATCCCTCCCCCTCCCGCGCCGCAGAGCTTCGCCCCGGACACCCACCTACGGAATTCGGGGGAGGAGAATGCGCTGTCCACCTTCCTCGTGGAAATCCCCCGCGCGGTCGTCCTGCGGATCGCCCACTCGCGCGCCATGGCCCGACCGGCCCGCTCGATCTCCCCCGCGGATACGGCCTCCCACGCGTCCCGCGCGGCATCCGCAATCCCGCGGAACCTGCGGAGCGCTTCGGGATTCCCGTCGATCGCCCCCCGGATCATCCGCCAGTTCAGCCCCGCGGAGAAGTGGGACTTCCCCGTGCCCGCCAGGAAGCCGTGCGCCGCGAAGATGCGCCCCACGGGGGATCCCGGCGCGATTCTCTCCGCCTCCGTCCGCCCCGGAAAGTACCGGATCCCCTGGATCCCGCCGCGCAGAGCGGCAATATGGTCCTGGGAGCCGGTGAGGCTCCGGAGATGAGCGGCCTCGATTTCCATCGCCTCCCGCGCCGTGTCTCTCCAGCTTTTCCGAATCCCGAGGAGACGGCACATCGCCAGCACCGTGGCGACGAGAAGGGCGGACGACGCCCCGATGCCGGAGCCAAGGGGCGCCTCGTTGCGGAACCGAAGCTCGATTCCGGTTTGGGGCGGGAAGGACCGCAGGGCCGCTGCGATCAGGCCGAACTTCCCCCGCGTCGGGAACCCATGCGTGTCCCCGGCTTCCGCCCGGAGGGAGAAATTTTCGGAAACGAGACGGACGGTCCTTCGGAGGAGGCGGATCGAGACGACGCTCGACACGCAAATCGCCGCGTTGACGGTCATCGACCCCGGAACGAGAAGATAGAGGGGGAAGATGTCGAGAGTTCCCCCCGCGATGTCGACCCGGTTGGGCACCACCACCCGGACCAGAGGGGTTCCTTCCGGGGGTTTCCGTTTTCCCATCCCGCCTCTCTCGTTGCGATGCGACGCTCGGTTTTTTTGTAACACGGCGGGGGGGGAAGAGAAAGGCGTCATTTCTCCCTTTACGAGCCGCCGGAGCGCCTTGTATAAAAGGGGGAGAAAGAACTGCCCATCCGCACCCTTTCGGACAGGAGGTTCCCGATGCCGCCCGTCAAGATCCGCTGGTTCGGCCATTCCGGCTTTTCCCTCCAGGATCCCTCCGGCAAGACCGTCCTGATCGACCCGTGGTTCCAGGGGAATCCGACCGCGCCCTCCGGGCCGGAGGAAGTGAAGAAGGCGGAGTTTCTGCTCCTCACGCACGACCATTTCGACCACGCGGCCGACGCAGCCGCGCTCGCCCGCCAGACCGGTGCCCTCGTGATCGGGATCTTCGAGCTGATCGGCGACCTCAAGGCGAAGGGCGTCCCCGAGTCCCAGCTCCTTCACGGAGGGATCGGGATGAACGTGGGCGGCACCGTGGTCCTCGACGGCTTTTCCTTCACGATGACGGAGGCGAGGCATTCCTGCACGCTCGGGACGCCCGTGGGGTACGTCATCCAGACCCCGTCCGGCCTGACCGTCTACCACTCGGGGGATACGGGCATCTTCTCCGGCATGGAGCTCATCGGAGAGCTCTACCCCGTCGACGTGGCGCTCCTGCCGATCGGGTCGGTCTTCACGATGGATTACCGGCAGGCGGCGAAGGCGGCCGCCCTGCTGAAGGCGAAAACGGTCATCCCGATGCACTTCGGAACGTTCCCGATCCTGGAACCGAACGCGGACCGTTTCGTCGCGGAGATGAAGAAAACCGTTCCGGGGACGCGGGTGGTCGTTCTCAGCCCGGGGGAAGAAACTTCCGTCTGAAGGGGTACCGAAAAACAGGGACGGTCCTGGCATCCTATTATCGGTTTATCCACCCCTCGTCGTGGACCTCGGTCCCGGTGTGGGCATGCCAAGTCCTCCCGCAGGACCGTCCCTTCAGATCCTTTCCGCCACGGCGGCCATGAGAAGGGGAAAGAGGATCTCGTGCGGTCCGATCAGGTGGTACCCTTTCCCGCCGCCGCGGGTGGGGCGCGACACCACGTTGACATCCGGGCGGTACAGTCGCTGGAAATCCATGTTCACGGTGGTGATCCGCGAGAGGGGCTTCCCCAGGTTCCGGGCGACCGACACGGCCTTGAGAAAGACCTCCGGCAGGACGACGGCCGAGCCGACGTTGAGATAGACTCCTCCCTGGAGGCGGGCGACCAGCGAGCAAAAGGAGCGGAAGTCCCGAAGCGACGCCTCCCCCGTCGCCGCGCCGTCGGTCTCGGGGTGCATGTGGATGATGTCCGCGCCGACGCAGACATGGACCGTCACCGGAATCTTTCGCTTCCACGCCCCGGCGAGCAGGGAACGACCGCGATGGGGAGCCCGCGACGCCGCGAGCGCCTTCCCGACCGCCGCGCCGAAGCCCAGGCCCTCCCGGACCCCGACCCCCACCGCCGCGTGAATGAACATGGCCGTCTCCCGCGCCATCCCGAAGGAACCGTCCGCCAGCTGCGCATCCACATCCTCCGACGTCTTTCCCGCGAGGGCGAGCTCCACGTCGTGGATCACCCCCGCGCCGTTCATCGCGACGCCGGCGAAGAGCCCATCCGACAGCCCCTGCAACAGGAGGGGGGACAGCCCCACCTTGATGAAATGGGCGCCGATCCCGAGCAGGACGGGCGCGTTCCGCCGCCGGGCCCGGACCACCGCGTCCACCACCGCGCGGAAATCCTTCGCCGCCAGGTAATCGGGAAGCCCTTCGAGGAACGCGCGGAAGGACATCCCCTTCCGGACGGGGGACGCAAACCCCCGGAACGAAACGATGCTTTTCCGGGAGTGAAGGGAGGTTCGCCGGAGCCGGGAGAGGTCGAGATCCCTCATCGCTTCCCGGCCTCGCGGAACAGGAGTGTGTCCGTGAGCTCGCACAGGATGTGTCCCACCGCCACGTGCGCCTCCTGGATCCGCGGGGTGCTCTTGGAGGGGACGCAAAGGGCGATATCCGCGAGCGAGGCCGCCTTCCCTCCCTCCCCCACGAGGGCGATCGTGACCATCCCCTGCTTCTTCGCCACCCGGAACGCCTTGAGCACGTTGGGGGAGCTCCCGCTCGTGCTGATCCCGAACGCGATGTCCCCCTTCTTCCCGAGGGCCTTGATCTGTTTGCTGAAGACATCGTCGAATGTGTAATCGTTCGAGATGCTGGTGAGTATGGAAGTGTCCGTGGTGAGAGCGATCGCCGGCAGGGGCGGCCGCTCGATCAGGAACCGGTTCATGAACTCGGCCGCGATGTGCTGGGAATCGGCGGCGCTCCCCCCGTTGCCGAAGAGAAGAACCTTCCTTCCCGCCTTGAAGGTCTCCGCGATCGTCTTCGCCGCCTCCAGGATGTCGCCGGTCATCGTCTCGATCATCTGGAGGCGCAGATCCGCCCCCTCTTTCAGTATCTTTCCGATCGCTTCCTTCACGCGGGATCTCCTCCGGAAGGGTAGAGGAAAATTGAATCTCTTTTTCCCGGGAGTGTCAAGAAACGGGTGCACCCCGCAACTTTCCTTTCGGGAAAAACCGCGGTAGCATGAATCGCATCTATATCATCCTGAAGGGACTTCCCGTGGACGACGTGATCGACCGGATCCTGGACGGGGCGAAAACCGTCGCCGTCGTGGGGCTCTCGGACAAGCCCGACCGCCCGAGCCACATCGTTGCGCGCTATCTCCGGGGGAAAGGGTACCGGGTCATTCCGGTGAACCCCATGATCCGCGAGGCCCTCGGCGAAAAATCCTACGGGGCCCTGGCGGAGATCCCGGGCGGGGTCGATCTCGTCGACGTGTTCCGGAGATCGGAGACGGTACCCGCGATCGCCGAGGAGGCGATCCGGATCGGCGCAAGATTCTTCTGGATGCAGGAGAGCGTAGTGAACGAGGAAGCCCGGACCAGGCTCGCCGCAGCGGGGATTCCCGTGGTGATGGACCGGTGCGTGATGAAGGAGCTCGCGAAACGCGGAAGATGAACCTACCAAGCGATCCTGTCCTGCGGTGAGGGATGGATCTCTCGCCGACCGGCGACCGCCCGGCGCGGCGTCGGGACGACAGGGCAGGCAGGGAGGAACCGATGGCCGGAACCATACTGGAACTGAACAGCGGGAACTTCAAGACGACGGTCGAATCCGGGTCCATCCCGGTGCTGGTCGACTTCTGGGCTCCCTGGTGCGGGCCGTGCCGGGTCATCGCACCGATTCTCGAAGAGGTGGCGAAGGAATTCGAGGGGAAGGTGCGGGTGGCCAAACTGAACGTGGACGACAGCCCGGACATCGCCTCGCAGTTCGGCGTCCGCGGAATCCCCACACTCATCCTGTTCCGGGACGGGCAGATCAAGGGGCAGATGGTGGGAGTCAACCCCAAGAACAACATCGTTCAGCTCATACAGAAAAACCTGTGATTTGACCGGAAGAAGGTTCCCACGGACGGGAAGACGGCGCGCGGCGAAGGCCCTCGTCCTCGCGGCGGTCTTTTCCTTTTCCGCCGGGTGCGGGGCGAAGGCCCTATCCGTCGGCTCCGTCCCCTTTCCCGCGGAAAAGCCGGTATTCGTGGGCGAAGCAGGGGAGGAGACCGCGTCCCTCCCCCGATTTCCCGAACCCCTCCGTCTGGTCTTCCTCGATTCCCCGTGGTGTCCGCAGTGCGGCGAGGCCTGGGAGGCCATCGGGACCGCGGCGTCGACATTCCCGCCGGGTTCCGTCCGCGTATACCGCATTCGGTTCGACCGCGAGCGGATCTACGAGCGGGAGGGATCCCGGGAGGCGCCGCCCCTCCATCCCGCGGCCGCTCCGGGCATGACGACCGGAAAACCCGGGCCGGCGACGCTTCCCGTGACAACCCTCAGAGCCCTTCCCGGGACGTTCGAAAGGCAGTTCCGGGTCTCCCAGACTCCCGTTCTTCTGCTCCTGGACCAAAGCGGCACGGTCGCGAAGCGCTGGACCGGCTCCTCTCCCTCCCTGGCCGAATCGCTGGCGGAGGA
The DNA here is from genome assembly GCA_035256765.1 of Candidatus Deferrimicrobiaceae bacterium. Taxonomy (NCBI): domain Bacteria; phylum Candidatus Deferrimicrobiota; class Candidatus Deferrimicrobia; order Candidatus Deferrimicrobiales; family Candidatus Deferrimicrobiaceae; species Candidatus Deferrimicrobiaceae bacterium. The sequence continues at coordinate 26,307 of DATEXR010000017.1, forward strand.
GGTCAGACGGATAACGGTCTCGTCTCCGCCGGCGGAAAGGTGAATCGCGTCCGGGAGAGGTTGGCGAGAATCCCCAGCGCCATCATGTTCGTGAGCATCGAAGATCCTCCGTAACTCACGAAGGGAAGGGGGATCCCGACGACCGGGAACAGTCCGCACACCATCGCGATGTTGATCAGGATGTGCGCGAGGAAATAGGAGGCAATCCCCCCGCACGCGAAGGACGCGAACCGATCCTGGGACCGGGAAGCGAGGTAGGCCATCCGGGAGACCAGCGCCAGGAAAAGGAGAAGCAGGACCACCGAGCCCACGAACCCCCATTCCTCGGAAAAGACGGCAAAAGCGAAATCCGTGTGCTGCTCGGGCAGAAACCGGAGCGATCCCTGGGTCCCGTGGAGATACCCTTTCCCGAGGAATCCCCCCGACCCCACGGCGATCTTGGACTGGATGACATGGTACCCGGCGCCCAGAGGATCCCTGCCGGGGTCCAGGAAGGTGAGGACCCGCTGCTTCTGGTAATCCTTCATCAGGAACCAGAGACCGGGGACTGCCGCCGCTCCCATGACGCCTGCGAGGAGGAACACTTTTCCGCGGACGCAGACGATCACCATCATGGCGGCGAGGACGAGGAGAAATATCCCCGCGGTCCCCAGGTCGGGCTGCATCGCCACGAGCAGGAACGGAACCAGGGTGATGGCCACCGCCGGCATCAGGTCGCGGAGGCCGATCCCTCCGTAGTTGTACATTTCGGAGAAGAAGCTCCCGAGCACGAGGACGAGGGCGATCTTGGCAAGCTCCGAAGGCTGGAAGTTGAAGAAGCCCAGGGACAGCCAACGCTGGGCGCCTCCCCGGACCTTGCCTACGAGGAGGACGACCAGGAGGAGGGCGACAACGGCGATAAAGATGCGCCAGGCCATCTCCTCGATCACCCCGGGCCCCAGGAAGGAGAAGAAAAAGAAAAAGCCCGCCCCGAGCAGGATCCAGACCAGCTGTCGGTAAAACAGCGGGATCCCCGAAGAGGAAAAGACCCGCGTCCCGCTGTACACGTTCAGAAGGCCCACCCCGCACAGGACAAGGGCCAGAAGGAAAACGGGCCAGTCCACCCGGGCGAACCGTTGGGGCGCGCTCATCTCCCACCGCCTTTCCCGGCGACCTGTTTCAACCGGAAATATTCCTGCATCACCGCTTTGACGACGGGAGCGGCCGCCGATCCCCCGTGTCCTCCGTGCTCGATCATCGCGATGACGCAGATCTCGGGATCGGCGACGGGCGCGAAACCGGCGAACCAGGCATGGTCTCGTATCTCATAGGGCAGATGCTCGGATTTGATCATCTTCCCCTTCACGGTGACGAGCTGCGCCGTCCCGGTCTTCCCCCCGACCTCGATCCCGGGGAGCCTGGCCGCCCCCCCCGTCCCGTAATCGTTGACCACTCCGGCCAGGGCGTGCCTTATGAACTCTACGTTCTCGGGTTTCCAGGGCAGTTTCCTTTGCTCCCGGGGAGGAAACTCCTCCACCGTTCCGTCCATCCGGACCACCCGGCTCACCAGGCGGGGGCGCATCACCTCCCCGCCCGTCGCGATCGCCGCATAGCCCGACAGCATTCCGATCGGCGTGACGTGGATCGCGCCCTGCCCGATGCCGAGCAGGACGCTGTCGGCAGCGTACCACCGGTCTTTCATCACAACACGCTTCCAGGCGGTGTCGGGAACAAGGCCGGATTTCTCTCCCGGCAGACCCACGCCGGTCGGAACACCGAGACCGGCATCCCGTTCCAGGGACGCGACCCGGTCCGGGTCGAGCCGGGAACCCAGGGTGTAGAAATAGACGTCGCAGGACTGCACGATGGCCCGGTACATGTCCACGGTTCCGTGGCCCTTCTCCTTCCAGCACCGGAACACCCGGTTTCCCAGCCGGAAGGATCCGCCACAAAAAACCGTCGCTTTCGGGTTCATGACCCCCTCCTCGAGCGCCGTGAGGGCCAGGAAGGGCTTCACCGTGGATCCGGGCGCGTAGGTCCCCTGGAGCCCCTTGTTCTGCATGGGTTTTCGCGGATCCTCGACCAGGGCCGTCCATTCCTCCTTCCGGATCCCCCGGGAGAAGGCGTTCGGGTCGAACGCCGGCGTCGAGACGAAGGCGAGGATATCCCCGGTCTTCGGGTTCATCGCGATCACGGAGCCCGCCCGTTTCTCCATCTCCTGGAAGGCCACCTTCTGCAGCTCCGCGTCGATCGTGGTCTGGATCGTTCCCCCGGTCCGCGGGGCAATCTCGTCCACCAGCCGCTTGTCGCGGCCGGCGGCGTCCACCTCCACCTGCCGCCCCCCGTTCACCCCGCGAAGAACATCGCCCATCGTCTTCTCCAGTCCGTACTTCCCCACGATGTCCCCCATCGAAAGGCGCTCCCCCCGCGCCGCCGCGATTTCCTGTTCGCTTGCTTCCCCCACGTAACCCAGGATGTGGGCGAATTCCGGTCCGAAGGGGTAGCTTCGCTTCGCCTCGACCATGATGGAAAACCCGGGGAGGGATTCCCGGTTGAACTCGATCACCGACACCTGCTCGAACCGCAGGTCGCGGGCCACCGTGAGACCCCGGAACGGGTTCGTCTTCTTCTCCAGGATGATCTTCCCGGAGATCTCCTCGGGATCGAACTCCACCACCTCCCCGAGGAGCCTAAGCCCCCCCGCAAGGTCCTGAATGTCCACCGGGGTGGCGATGAGATCGAAGGAGCCCTGGGTTTCGGCGATCGGCACCCCTCTCCGGTCGAGGATGACGCCCCGGGGGGCCCGGACGACCCGGATCCGTATCCTGTTGTTCTCGGACAGCGTGCGGAAATACTCGTACTTCACCACCTGGAGCCAGTACAGCCGCCCCAGGAGGAGGATGAACAGTCCCAACCCGATCCATTGGAGGATGCGGATCCTCGACACGATCCAGGGGTCCTGCTCCCGTTTCCGGATGCGCCCCCTCATTCCCGGATCCGCTGCCACCGGACGGAGAGGTCCACGAAAAGGAAGACGCCGAGAAGCGACGTCCAGGCGATCCGGACCGTCTCCTCCGCTCCCCAGAGGACGGAAAACGGATGCCCTCCCTCCAGAACCAGCAGGAGGATCACGGAGGCGGACTCGGCCGCGAGAAGCCCCGCGACGATCAGGAGGAGGAAGATCTCGGAGCGAAGGAAGATGCGGCGGCCGATCTCGCGCGCGGCGAAATAGACCGCCAGCGAGGCGAGAAGAAACGTCCCGGGCGGCCCGGAGATCGAAATCTCGCGGAAGAGCGCGGGAAGAAGGGCGGCCAGGAATCCGAGCGGGCCGGAGAGAAACAGCCCGGCATAGACGATCACCAGGAACGAGAAATCCGGCAGGAGGAACCACGGGACGAACCCGGAGAGCAGCCAGACGTTCGCCGCGGTCCCCGCGAACGACAGCGCGAGCAGCACGAGAAGGAGTCTCACGGCTTCCCTTGCCGGAACGGGATGGAAGGACGGGAGAGGACGACCAGGACCTCCTCGACGGACAGGAAGTTCACCGCGCTCGCCACCTGGATGTTCAGGAAGAGCCCCTCGCGGGGGCGGTCCACGCTCACGACGGTCCCGAGCGGGGTCCCCTTCGGCATGCTCCCGTCGAACCCGGAGAAGAGGATCCGGTCTCCCGTCACCACCTCCTGGGTCGGGGAAACGTATTTCAGGCGGCAGAGGTTTCCCCCCATCCCCTCGGCGACCGCCCGAACGCGGTTGCGCTCGACGATCACATCCGCGGCGAAGCGGCTGTCCGTCAGGAGGATGACCTCCGAGAGGCCCGGATAGGTCCTGTGGACGCGTCCGACTGCGCCGTCGGGGATGACGACCGCCATCCCCGGCTCCACGCCCTCTCCGGTCCCCGCATCGATGAAGATGCCCTGGAACCAGGGGGAGACGTCGTGCCCGACGACGCGGGCGCCGACCGTCCGCTTCTCCAGGGTCTTCGAGAATCGCAGCAAATCCTCGAGGCGCCGGTTCTCCAGAGACGCATCGCGGCTCTCCTTGAGATTTTCCCGCAACTCCGCCACTTCCTTCCGGAGTTCCCTGTTTTCCCGGGAGACGTTCACCAGTCCGATATACCCCGACCACAGGGAGGAGATCCCCTGCCGGAGAAAATCGATCCCCCCGTAGACCGGTCGAAACAGGTACGTCCCGATCCTTCCGATCCCCTGGTCCGGGAAAAATCCGGGGGGGCGGACGAAGAACTGGATGGCCGCCGCCAGAAGAGCGGCCACGAGGAAGAGACGCCACCACGTTCGGAAAAACTTCCTGACCATCAGCCGATCTTTCCGGCGTGGACCCCGCGCAAAGCCGGTTTATCGGAGGGCGACCTGGCGGAGAAGATCCAGCTCATCCAGGGCTTTCCCCGACCCGAGCACGACGCAGGACAGGGGGTCTTCGGCCACGGTCACCGGGAGGCCGGTCTCCTCCCGCAACAGGACGTCCAGGTTCCGGAGAAGGGCGCCGCCGCCTGCCAGGACGATCCCCCGCTCGAAAATGTCGCCCGCGAGTTCCGGGGGGGTTTCCTCGAACACCCCCTTCACCGCGTCCACGATCACCCTCACGGTTTCGGAGAGAGCCTCCCGCACCTCGTCGGAGTTCAGGGTCAACGCCTTGGGAACGCCGCTCACCATGTCCAGTCCCTTCACCTCGACGGTATCCTCGAACCCGGGGAAGGCGTTTCCGATCGTCACCTTGATGTATTCGGCGGTGGGTTCGCCGATGAGCAGGTTGTACTTCCGCTTCACATATTGCAGGATCGCCTCGTCCATCTTGTCCCCGGCGACGCGCACGGAGTAGCTCTTGACGATCCCCCCCAGGGAGATCACGGCGACCTCGGTGGTCCCGCCCCCGATGTCGACGATCATGTTCCCCGAGGGTTCGGTGATCGGGAGGCCGGCGCCGATGGCCGCGGCCAGCGGTTCCTCGATCAGGTAGACTTCCCGGGCGCCCGCGCTCTGCGCGGATTCCCGGACGGCCCGCCGCTCCACCTCGGTGCACCCCCAGGGGACGCAGATGATGATCCGGGGGCGGACGAGCGTCCGGTGCTTGTGGGCCTTGCGGATAAAATAGCGGAGCATCGCCTCGGTCACCTCGAAGTCGGCGATGACGCCGTCCTTGATCGGACGGATGGCGACGATGTTCCCCGGCGTCCGCCCGATCATCCGCTTCGCCTCGATCCCCACGGCAAGGACCTTCTTGGCGCCCCGGCTGTCGCGGTGCACGGCGACGGCCGACGGCTCCGAGCAGATGATCCCTTCCCCCTTGACGTAGACCAGCGTCGTCGCGGTCCCGAGGTCGATCGCGAGGTCGTTCGAGAACAAGCCGAGGAACTTGTTGATGAGCATCGGTTTCCTCCGGAAATCCCCTTCCCTGTTTGGGTCTGGCGGTCAAACACTTGACGCCGTATCTTAACAGGGCAACTTCTCCAATGCAAACATTTGGGGCGGTTTTCGGGTATCCCGTTGCATTTTCCGGGATGTGCGGAGTACTATGAAACGTTTTCATCTGAGGGATTCATTCCTACGGGAGAAATCAGCGGCATGCTCGACGTGCTTCGCCGGAACGCCGGTTCCTGGGCCATCAAGATCATCCTCACGTTCATCGCCCTCACCTTCATCTGGTGGGGGGTAGGATCGTACTCCCAGAGCAGGCGCGACGTGGCCGCCACCGTCGGCGGGGAGAAGGTCTCCCTGGCGGAACTCGCGGAGACGACCGCAAGGCTGGAGAAAACGTACCGCGAGGTGTACGGAAACGCGTTCACCCCGGAGATGGCCAGCGAGTTGAACTTCCGCAAGCAGGCCCTCGACACCCTCATCCGCCGGAAGTTGCTGCTCGCCGAGGCGAAGAAGATGGGGCTTTCCGCCTCCTCCGAGGAGGTCCGCCGGGAAATCGCGGCGACGCCCGCGTTCCAGGTCGACGGGGAATTCCGCGAGGACCGGTACCGCAGCATTCTCTCCTACAACCGGGTCTCCCCGACGGAGTACGAGACTTCCCAGCAGCAGGAGATCACCGTCCGGAAGATGGAGGGCCTGTTGTCCGCCTCCGCCCGGGTAACCCCAAGCGAAGCGCGCGACCTCTTCCGCCTGATGTCCCGGAAAGTCCGCCTCCTCGTCGTCACCGCCTACCCTTCCGGGACGAGGAAAGTCCCGCCCGCCACGGAAGGGGAGACCGCGTCAAAGTACGAGCAGACCAAGGAGAGCTACCGGATCCCCGCCCGGGTCAAGCTCTCCGTCGCCCTTTTTTCCCCGGAGACGTTCACCCGGGAATGGAAGCCCTCCGAGCAGGAGATGGCGTCCTTCTACGAGGGGAACGCCGACAAGTTCCGTACCGAGGAGTCCCGCCTGGTGTCCCCCGTCACCATCCCTTACGCGGCCGGATCCAAGGAGTTGTCCCGGAAAAAGGCGGAGGAGATTCTCGCGGAGGCGAGGAAGGGGAAAGACCGGTTCGAGGAGATCGCGAAGAAACTGTCCCGTGGCAAGGGAGGGGCGACCTGGCTCACGCGTCGCGAGATGAGGCCCGAACTCTCCGATGCCGTCTTCTCCGCGCCGGTGGACGAAGTGGTCGGCCCCATCGACACCGGAAGCGGGTTCACCATCGTGCGTGTCTCCCAGATCCGGTTCCCCGAAACCCTCCCCCTGGCGCGGGTCCGGGACCGCGTCCTGGCGCTCCTCCAGCGAGAGAAGGGAAAGGATGTTGCGGTCCTTAAGGCCTACGAGGCCCACGGGAAGGCGATGGGATCCGGGGACCTCGCGGGAGCGTGCGCTTCCTTCGGCGTGACCCTCCGGGAAACGGGATGGACGAGCGACGGGAAGGGGACCGACCTCCCCTTAGCCGTCGTCCAGGAGGCGCTGCTGCTCCAGGCGGGCGAAATCGGTCCGGTCAAGACGGTCGGCGATACCCATTATCTCTTCCGCGTGGACGCCAAGGAGAATTCCCGCATCCCCTCCCTGCCGGAAGTACGCGGCCGAATCGTCGCCGTCGTCGAAAAGGAGAAACGGGAGGCCGCCGCCAGGGCGGAACTCCAGCAAGCCATCGCCGGAGCGAAAACGGCGTCCGAGCTGGAACGGAATGCAGGGAAGGCCGGACTCGCCGTGACGACCACCCCTTTCTTCACGCCGCTTTCCGGCCCCCTCCCCGGCGTCCTGCCCGCAGCGGGTGACATCCGGCGAGACCTGCTTCCCCTCTCCCCGAAATCCCCTGTGTCCTCCAAGATTTTCCCGGCCGGGGAGAAATTCCTTGCGGTCGCGTTCGTGTCGGAACAGCCGGAGGACCCGAAGGAATGGGAGGCCGGGAAGGATTCGTTCGCACGGGGGCTGCGGGAGCAGAAACGGGCGAGCGTCATCGAGGCATTCGTCGCCGACCGGATGAACCAGTCCAAGGTGGAGATCAACCCCGAAGTCCTCAAGTAATCGAGCCATGACGGTCCGGAGACGCCGCGCCGGAAGCGGAAAGGGAAGCCGCCCGGGGAGCGCATGGTGGTTCTTGCGGCTGCTCTTTCTCCCGATCCTCCTCCCCCCGGTTCTCTTTCTCCCCCCCTCTCCCGCGACCGCGGGGGAGCGCGTCCACGTCCTCGAGGTCTTCGACGGGGACACCATCCTCGTCCGCTCGGATCAAGACGTCCGCACCATCCGGCTCATCGGCATCGATGCCCCGGAAAAGGGGCATCCCGCGAGACCCAAAGAGTTTGGGAGCGACGAGTCCGCGAAGTACCTCTCGGATCTGTGCGAGGGGAAGGAGGTCCTCCTCGAACCGGACCGGGAGGACACGGACTCCTACGGCCGGTACCTGCGGTACGTCTTCCTCCCCGGACCGGAGCGCAGGTTGCTCAACCTCGACCTGGTCCGGCACGGGCACGCCCGGGTCCTGCGGCCCTTCCCCTTCTCCCGGCGCGAGGAGTTCGAGCGGGCGGAGGAGGAGGCAAGGGAGAACGGAAGGGGGGTATGGGAGGACGGGGGGATGGCGGAACTTCGCTGGCTGCGGAAAAACGAGGTGGCGCCCGTCCTGGTCTATCCCGCGAGCGGCCGCAAATTCGCCGTTGTCTTCGGGGACCGGGGAAAGCCGGGAGTGGAACGCGAGGAACTCGGGAACACGATCCGCCGGATCCTCGGGCTTTCCGCGGAGAACGCGGCCCCCGACTTCGCCGGGAAGGCGGAGAGGGCCGGGTTCCGTCCCCTTTCCGCGGCCGGGGCGGCCGACGCATCCTCCGCAGGCCTCGGGGAAGCTCGGGAACCGGCGGGGAATGCCCGTTCCGCCGGGGAGATCGTTCCGTGGGAGCGGGCGCGCTCGTACATCGGGCGCGAGGTGACGGTGGAGGGGAAGATCGTCCGCACGCACCGCGGGAAAAACATCCTCTTCCTCAACTTCCACCCGAACTGGAAGAAATACCTCTCCGTGGTCATTTTCGGGAAGGACCTCCCGGGGTTTCCGGACAACCCGGAGACCTTTTACCGGAACAAGGCGCTCCGGGTACGGGGTACGGTCACCCTGCACAAGGACCGGCCGGAAATCGTGGTGACCTCCCCCGAGGCGATCACGGTCGTCGGAGACACGGGGAACTGAGGGATTCGCCCCCCCGACGGAAAAGGGGCCCTCCGCCGGAGGGCCCCTTCGGATCTTCCGGCGCAGGGTCGGCCCCCAGCGCCGGAGGGTTCTTTGCGCCTTACTTCACATCGACCGGGATCCGCATCTTGTAGAAGGACCGCCACACGAAGACGACGGAGATGAGGAAGAAGACGGCCGCGAGGCCCGAGGTGATCGTCTTGTCCGTGATCGTGATCGCCAGCTCCACTGCCAGCAGGCCGAACAGGGTGGTGAACTTGATGACCGGGTTCATCGCGACCGAGGAGGTGTCCTTGAACGGGTCGCCCACGGTGTCGCCGATGACGGTGGCGGCGTGCAGCTCGGTGCCCTTCATGTTGAGTTCGGTCTCGACGATCTTCTTCGCGTTGTCCCAGGCGCCGCCGGCGTCGGCCATGAAGATCGCCTGGTACAGGCCGAAGATCGCGATGGAGATCAGGTAGCCGATGAAGTAGTAGTGGTTGACGCAGGCGAACGCCAGGGTCCCGAAGAAGATCGCACAGAAGATGTTCCACATCCCCTTCTGGGCGTACAGCGTGCAGATCTCCACGACCTTCTTGCTGTCTTCCACCGAGGCCTTCTCGCCGCCGCCCTCCAGCTTGATGTTGCGCTTGATGAAATCGACCGCGCGGTAGGCGCCGGTGGCGACGGCCTGAGTGGCCGCGCCGGAGAACCAGAAGATCATCGCCCCGCCGGTGATCAGCCCCAACAGGAAGACCGGGTTCAGGATCGACAGCCCGGCCGCGACGTCGGCCTTGCCGAACATCTTTTCCAGAATCTGGATGATGGAGAAGATGAGCGTCGTGGCCCCGACGACGGCCGTCCCGATGAGCACCGGCTTCGCGCTGGCCTTGAAGGTGTTGCCGGCCCCGTCGTTCTCCTCCAGGTACATCTTGGCGTTCTCGAAGTCGGGTGTGAAGCCGAACTCCTTCTTGATTTCCCCGGAGATGTTCGGGAGGGTCTCGATGGTGGAGAGTTCGTACACCGACTGGGCGTTGTCCGTCACCGGCCCGTAGGAGTCGACCGCGATGGTGACCGGCCCCATTCCCAGGAACCCGAAGGCGATCAGGCCGAAGGCGAAGATCGCGGGGGCCGCCATGATGCCCCCGAGGCCCATCGTGCTGACGCCGTACCCGATCGCCATCAGGGAGATGATCGCGATCCCCATCCAGTACGCGCTGAAGTAGCCCGCCACGATGCCGGAGAGGATGTTCAGGGATGCCCCCCCTTCGCGGGAGGCGGTGAGGATCTCCCGGACGTGGCCCGAGTTCACGGAGGTGAAGACCTTGACGAGCTCCGGGATCAAGGCGCCGGCGATCGTGCCGCAGGTGATGATCGCGGACAGTTTCCACCAGAGCGTCTGGTCCCCCTGGAGCTCGGGGACCAGGAGGTACGAGAGCACGAAGGTCATCCCGATGGAAATCAGCGAGGTCAGCCACACCAGGGTAGTGAGGGGGGTCTCGAAGTTGAATTTCTTCGCCTCGCCGAACCTCGCTTTCGCGATCATCCCGTTGATGTAGTACGAGAGGGCGCTCGTGATGATCATCCCGATGCGCATGACGAAGATCCAGACGAGGAGCATGATCTGGGTGACGGGGTTGGGAACCGCGAGGATGATGAAGGTGATGAGCGCCACTCCGGTGACGCCGTAGGTCTCGAACCCGTCGGCGGTGGGGCCGACCGAGTCGCCCGCGTTGTCGCCCGCGCAGTCGGCGATGACGCCGGGGTTACGGGCGTCGTCCTCCTTGATCTTGAAGACGATCTTCATGAGGTCGGAGCCGATGTCGGCGATCTTGGTGAAGATTCCGCCGGCGATCCTGAGCGCCGCCGCTCCCAGGGACTCGCCGATCGCGAAGCCGATGAAGCAGGGGCCGGCGTAGTCGCCGGGGACGTAGAGCAGGATGAAGAGCATGATCACCAGCTCGACGCTGATCAGCATCATGCCGACGCTCATTCCGGACCCCAGGGGGATCGTCATGGTCGGGTAGGGTTTCCCGCCGAGGCTGGCGAAGGCGGTCCGGGAGTTGGCGTAGGTGTTGATGCGGATGCCGAACCACGCGACGCCGTAGCTGCCCAGGATCCCGACGATGCTGAAGACGATGATGATGACGACCTGGACGGTGGCGTAGTGGAGCAGGAAGCTGAAGTAGACCACCATGATCGCGGCGATGAACGCCCACAGGATCGCGATAAATTTCCCCTGCGTGATGAGGTAGGTCTTGCAGGTTTCATAGATCAGTTCCGAAATTTCAAGCATCGCCTTGTGAACGGGAAGGTTCTTGATATGCAGAAACTGCATGAACCCGAAGCCCATTCCCAGAAGGCAGATGACAAGTCCCCCCACCAGGAGGTTGTGCCCCGACATCCCCAGGAACGACACGGTGCCAAGGTCCGGGATCTGGAGTTCCGCCTCGCTGGCGTTCGCGACGGCGGCAAACAGCAGGATGAACAGCGGGATCGCGCAAAACGCCAGTTTTCGCGCAAGGCTGGATCGCTTGAGACGGTGAGCATTGGGTAACATCGTGCCCCTCCCTGCCATTGATTTATGAATGCGGTTCGTGACGGGAACCCCCCTGAAACAAAACAAAAAGCCCGTTTTCCGGAAACACTCCGAGGAAAATTAACCGCAGAATAAATACCACGGCTTCCCCGGGGGGTCAAGGGGAAATGTATACTGTATACTCGGCTGTCTCGCAGGGGGCCGCTCCGGAGATCGGCGGGCGTGAAAGGGGTGTTATATTAGGAAGATGGATTTCCGGGGGAAACTGATCCTGGCGCCGCTGGCCGGGATCACGGACAGAACTTTCCGGCTCCTTTGCCGGGAAAACGGGGCCGACGTGACGGTCACGGAGATGGTCTCCGCCCGGGGATTGCTCGCGCAGCCCGAACGGACGGCCCGGTACCTCGAATACGGGGAGGGGGAGCGACCCGTCGGCGCGCAACTGTTCGGGGCGGTCCCGGAGGAGATGGCCGAAGCCGCCGCGCAGATCCGGCGTCTCGGATTCGACTTCGTCGACATCAACATGGGATGCCCGGTCCGAAAGGTCACGGCGGGGGGGGCCGGTGCGGCCCTCTTGTCCGACCCGCGACTCGCGGGGAGGATCGTCGGGGCGGCAGCCTCCTCCGCGGGGATTCCCGTCACCGTGAAGATCCGTTCGGGCTTCGGCACGCAGCCCGACTCGTACCTCGCCGTGGCGAGGGAGGTCTTCGAGGCGGGGGCGGCCGCAGTCACCCTCCACCCGCGCACCCGGGGACAGATGTTTTCCGGCACGGCCGACTGGGGGCAGATCGAGCGATTGAAGCGGGAGTTCCCCGACCGCATCGTGATCGGAAACGGGGACGTACGGAAGCCGGAGGACTCCTGGCGGATGGTTTCGGAGACCGGATGCGACGCCGTGATGATCGGGCGGGCCGCGCTCGGGAATCCCTGGATCTTCTCCGCGATCCGCCGGGGTGTTGCCGTCGCGGCGGGGAGCGGGGCGCCGGGGGCTTTGGCCGAGCCCTCGCCCGAAGCGCGCAGAGCCCTCATCCTGCGCCACGGGGGGGAGATGCACCGGCGCCACGGGGAGGCCGGGATCCGGGAGATGCGGAAGCATCTTGCCTGGTACAGCCGGGGAATTCCGGGCGCCTCGACGTTTCGGGGCCACCTCGTCGGGGTGCGGACGCTGGACGATTTCCGTTCGGTCGTCGGGCGATTCTTTTGAGCGACCTCTTCCAGCAGACGCTCGAATCCGTGAGCATCGGGATCCTCGCGTTCGACGGGGCGGGAAGGCTCACCTACATCAACCCGGCCGCCGAGGAAATCCTCCACGGATCGTCGCGGGCCTTCGGGAGGAAACATTACCGTACCGTCTTCCGGGGATCCCCCGGGGCGGTGCGCATTTTGCGCAAGGCCCTGGAGGACAACGCGGCCGTCACCGGCTACGACGTGGAGCTTCGCCTTCCCCGACGGTCTCGGGCGGCGGGCGATCCGCCCCCTCCCACGCTCCCCGTCATCATCGGGGCTTCCCCCATGCCCGGCCCCGCGGGAGAGCCGAATGGGGCGGTGCTTTCGATCAAGCCGGCCGAGATCCTGAGCATGGTCGGGCAGGAGGAGAGGGCCGCGATGAGCGCCGAGGAGATGCAGACGCTCGCCTACGGCATCGCGCACGAGATCAAGAACCCGCTGGGGGGAATCCTCGGCGCCGCCCAGTGGATGATGCGGGGGGAGGCCTCCGAGGAGGAGCGCCGGGAGGGAACGCGGCTGATCCTGCGGGAGGCGGAGAGGATCAACGGGCTCGTGGAGAAGATGCTCGAGATGGGGAGGACCCTGCCTCCGTCCCGCCCCTTCCCGATCCTTCCGATCCTCCGGGAGGCCGAGGAACTCATACGCGCGGACGTGCGCGCCCAGGGAAAGGAGATCCACTTCGAGCTCGCCGCCGATCCGAGCCTTCCCGACGTGTCCGGCCACCCGGACGCCGTGTTCCGGGCGATCGTGAACGTCCTGAAGAACGCCGGGGAGGCGATCCCGCGAAAGGGGACGGTGCGCATCGACACCCGGATGAACGTCAATTACCGCTGGGGGCGCGCGAGGGGCAAGATGCGGTCCTTCGTGGACATTTTCATCGCGGACGACGGCGCGGGGATGTCGGAGGAGGAGATCCGGAGGGCGTTTCTGCCCTTCTACACGACGAAGGCGAAGGGGACGGGGCTCGGTCTCGTGATGGCGAGGCAGTCGATCTCCCGCCAGGGAGGGAAGATGGAAATAAAATCCGTGCGGGGAGAGGGAACGACGGTTAAAATATCCCTTCCCGTCAGTCCCGGGAAGAAAACAGGCGCGTGAAAAAAGTCCTCATAGCCGACGACGACGAGAGCATCCGCTGGGTGCTGAAGAAGACGGTCGCGGGGATGGGATTCTCGCCCGACCTTGCCGAGGACGGGGAGAAAGCACTCTCCCTGCTGACGAAGAACCTCTACGTTGCGGCCTTCGTCGACATCCGGATGCCCGGCATGGAAGGAATCGAGGTCCTCGAACGGGCCCAGGCGCGGAGATCCCCGACCCGGTTCTTCATCATGACCGCCGTCCGCCGCCCGGATGCCGCCGCCCGCTCCACCCGCGCGGGGGCCGCCGAATTCATCACCAAGCCGTTCGACATTGCCCATATCGAGAACCTCCTCCGGGAAGTCACGAAAGAGTCGGCCTCCCGCGAGCGGCCTTTCCGGACGGAAGACCCCGAGGAGTGGAAGTCGGCCCGGATCGTGGGGAAAAGCCGCGCCATCCTGGAGGTCTTCCTGGGCGTGGGGAAGGTGGCGGACTCCGATGCTACCGTCCTGCTCCTGGGGGAGCGCGGGGTGGGGAAGGAGCTCGTCGCTCGCTGCATCCACGATCTGGGGACCCGGGGCGGTCCGTTCGTGGCGGTCAACGCGTCCGCCATCCCGCGGGACCTGCAGGAGGCGGAGCTGTTCGGCTTCGAGAAGGGGGCGTTCACCGGGGCGGAGGCGCCCCGGGAAGGGAAACTGGAGGCGTCCTCGGGGGGGACCCTGTTCCTCGACGAGGTCGGCGACATCCCGCCCGACCTCCAGGCGAAGCTCCTCCGCGTGCTGCAGGAAAAGGAGTTCTCGAGGCTGGGGTCGAACGAGAATCGGAAGTTCCAGGGACGCGTCATCGCGGCGACCAACCGTGACCTGCGGCGGATGGTCGCCGACGGAAAATTCCGGGAGGATCTCTTCGACCGGCTGAACGTCTTCCCGGTACGCGTCCCCCCCCTCTCGGAGAGGCGGGAGGACATCCCCCTTCTCGCGGATTTCTTCCTCCAGAAATATTGCGCGATCCTCTCCCGCCCCCCCCGGTCGTTCTCGAAGGAGGCGCTGGAGGTGGTGGCGTCCCACAACTGGAAAGGAAACGTCCGGGAGCTGGAAAACTTCGTGCAGAGACTGGCCGTCCTCTCCACGGGAAAACTCCTGCGGCGGGAGGAGGTGGCGCGGGAACTGGTCAAGGCGGACGGTGCGCCGGACCTCTCCACGGCGCCGCTGGAGCAGATCATCGAGGAACGGATCCGGGAGTTCACGGGACGCCTGGGGGATGCGATCGAGAGCGAGAGCAACCTCCACGACCTCTTCCTCCGGCAGATGGAGAAGCCGCTCATCAAGATCGTCATGGAGGCGACCGGCGGAAACCAGAGGAAGGCGGCGGAGATCCTGGGGATCAACCGGAACACCCTGCGGAAAAAACTGTCGTCCCTCTCGCTCCTTCCCAGGAAGAAGAAGTCCCGCTGAGCTACTCGTAGTCCCGCGCCAGGTCCTCGAACCGCGTGTAGCGGGAGAGGAACGCGAGATCGACTACGCCCATCGGGCCGTTCCGCTGCTTCCCGATGATGATCTCGGCCTTCCCCTTTTTCTCCTCGGGAGTGTTCGCCTTGGCGTACATCTCCTCCCTGTATATGAACAGAATCAAATCTGAATCCTGCTCAATCGCCCCCGAATTGTGGGAAACGAGGCCGTCCGCCAGCCAGGAGGAAGGCCCCGGAACGGTCAGGTCGAAGACCTCCTCGGCCCCGTCGGTACGAAGATCCGTCACCCGGTCCCAGAACAAGTCGCTTGCGGCGCATCGCCGCAGCGGTTCATCGTCCAGAAGGATCGCATAGTCCATCAGCAAGGTCCGCGACGGGGAGAAATCGAGCTGCGCGCTTCCCCCGTACGCGGTTCCCCGGAGCGATGCCATGTCCCGACGAGAGATTCCCCGCACCGCCATGGCCTCCTTCACCCGGAGAAACATTTCTTTCGGCAACGTGTCGACATTGGGATTGGATTCCACGAAGGCCAGTTCCTCCCACAGCCTGTCCGCGGGAGCGACGCGCGGCCCGAACGCCCCCACCGTCTCGAGAAAACGCTTCTGCTGATCGGCGTCGGACACATCCACGGTGTACACAGGTCGGTACTTCCCCTTCCGCACGACCCGGATCCTCGCCACGATCCCGAGCCGCAACAGCAGAGCCGCCACGTCGAAGGCAAGTCCCTCGCTCGAGGTGCTGAAGTAGACCCGCGACGACCCCTTGGACCCTCCCCGGCGACAGAAGATGCTCCCGTCCGTCGCCCAGAGATGTCTCAACAACAATCCGACCTGCTCGTCGTCGAACCGGAAGACCTCCACGGGCAACCGCTTCTCGTGCGATCGCTGTCCGAAGATCCCCAGATCCCGCAGCCAGCGGTTCACCCCGGCCGGGCGCCACCGGTTGCCGTTCCCACCGATAAAGAGCTGGTGCCATTTCCCCCGTCCGCGAATCCGAGCTACCTTCGATCCGAACTCTCTTCGGGCCGCCCCTTCGACCGCACAGCTGTTCGGTTCCGATGCCGTCGTGTACCGAAGAGATTGCCCGATAAGATAACTTCCGTCCCCGGCGAGATGGGCCAACAGGATGATCCGGTCTTCCGCCCACCGGACCGGTTCTTTCGATTCCGGTACACGGCGAGCCACTGCAATCCGGTCGCCCGGCTTGAGATCGGATACTCGCACCCATCCGTTGGCGCCGTACAGACGGTGATCGGCGGTGGCGCGGATCATGCGGCCGCTGGCCATGGTGACACGCACCACGGGCCTCGTTCCCACCGACCAAATACATTCACTCTTCGCCGGGACGATCCTGCCTTCCGGCGACATCGACCACACCTCGGCCTCTTTGCCGACCAAATCCCGGATGGAAGGGCGGAGTCCGTCGGTCGTCAGAACCAGGGTGTCGCCCGTCACGCATTCCCTCAGATCCGCCATCTGGGGCCGCTTGTCGGTCCGGCTCTCCACTCCCCGGTTGAGCTGGGAGATGGCGAGAACCGGGACGTTGATCTCCTTCGCCAGGGCCTTGAGCGACCGTGAGATCTCCGAGATCTCCTGGACGCGGTTGTCCTGACCCGAACGGGATGTCGCCCCTCGCATGAGCTGGAGGTAGTCGACGACGACCATCCCGATTCCCTTGTCCTTTTTCAGCCGACGCGCCTTCGCGCGAAGCTCGAGGGCGGTGAGGGTCCCGGAGTCGTCGCAGTAGATCGGCGCCTCGGAGAGCTTCCCCACGGACGCGACGATGCGGTTGATCTCGTCCTGGGCCAGGTACCCGGTCCGCAGCCGCTGGAAATCGACGCGGGCATCGGAACAGATCATGCGGAGCGCGAGCTGCTGGCGGCTCATCTCCAGGGAGAAGATCGCGACCGGCAGCCCGTGGCGCAGGGCGGCGTGGAGGGCCACGTTCAGGGAGAAGGCCGTCTTTCCCATGCCGGGACGGGCCGCGATGACCACCATGTCGGCCTTCTGGAACCCCGCGGTCAGCCGGTCGAGATCGCGGAATCCGGAGGGGACCCCGGTGATCATCTCCTTCTTCTCGTAGAGCTTCTCGATCTCCCGCATCGCCTCCTTGCCCATCTCCGCCATCGAGTAGTAGGAGGGCTTGATCTTTTCCTCGGCGATCGCGAAGATCGCCTGCTCGGTCTTGTCGAGGAAGTCGTCGACCTCCCCGACCCCCTGGAACGCGGAGTTCGTGATCTGCTGGGCGACGGCGATCATGCTCCGCAGGATCGATTTCTCCTTCACCAGGCGCGCGTAGTCGGCGACGTTCGCGGTGGTGGGAATGTTGTGGATGAGCTCGGAGAGGTAGGAAAGGCCGCCCACCTCGTTCGCCACGCCCCGGGCGTTGAGGGACTCGGCGAGCGTCAGCTGGTCGATCGCCCGGCCCCGTTCGTAGAGGTCCACCATGGTGGAGAAGAGCGTCCGGTGGGCGCCCTGGTAGAAGTCGTCCGCGCGGAGAATCTCCACCACGTCGTTCATCAGGTCGTTGTTGAGCAGGACCGAGGCGAGCACGGCCTGCTCGGCCTCGAGACTGTGGGGAGGGATCTTCAGAAGAGAAGTTTCCGACGCACCCTGCGACGTCAGCCGCGAACCGCTCATCGTGCCCCCCCTTCCCCGGCGGGTGGCCGCTATTCCGCCACCACGCTGACCGAGACCTCGGGAACGATATTCGTTCCCGCCTTGACCTTCACCTTGTACTCCCCGATCTGCTTGATCGGCTCGGCAAGCAGCACCATCTTCCGGTCGACGGGGACCCCGGCGCTTTCGAGCGCCTGGGCGATGTCGCGCGACGTGACCGCCCCGAAGAGCCTTCCCTCCTCCCCCGCTTTCGCGGGGATCGTAAGGAACAGGGAGGACAGCTTCGTGCCCAGTTCCTCCGCCGTCTTGCGGGACTTCTTCGCGCGGGCCTCGATGACCCGGCGGTCGTGCTCGAGCGCCCGGAGGTTCCGAACGTCGGCCTGGACGGCCAGCCGCTTCGGAATGAGATAGTTGCGGCCGTACCCGTCGGCGACCTTCACGATGTCGCCGGCCTTCCCGAGCTTTTCGACATCCTCGCGCAGGATCACTTTCATCGGGATCCCCCTACCTGACCTGCGTTGCCGTGAACGGAACCAACGCCACGATGCGGGCCTTCTTGATCTCCACCGTCAGCTTGCGCTGGTGGGTCGCGCAGGTCCCCGAAATCCTGCGGGGGACGATCTTGCCCCGCTCGGAGATGAAGTGCTTGAGCAGATACACGTTCTTGTAGTCGATCCGGAGGTCCTTCTCCGCGCAGAACCGGCAGAACTTCTTCCTCACGTATCGCCTTCTCGGGCCGCCTCCGGGCCCGCCACCGGGCCTTCCCGGGCCGTACCTCGGTTTCGTCGGGACACTCATCGCTTTTCTTCCGCCTCCTGGAATGATTTCTCGTTAGAACGGAATGTCGTCTTCCTGGGCGTCCGGCGCCGCGCCGCCCGAATCGCTTTCGCCCCCGCCGCTCTTCGGACCTCCCCCGAGGAACTGGATGCCGCTCGCCACCACCTCGATCTTGCTCTTCCTCGTCCCCTCGGACTCCCAGCGGCGCTGGCGCAGGCGCCCCTCCACGAGCACCGGCCGGCCCTTGGAAAGGTACTCGGCGCAGGTTTCTCCCAGTTTCCCGAAGGCGACGATATCGAAATAGGACACCTCTTCCTTGAGCTCGTTGTTCTGCCGGTACCGCGAGTTGACCGCGACGGCGAAGCTGGTCACCGACAGGCCGGAGGGAAGATACCGGATCTCCGGATCACGGACCAGGTTCCCCGCGAGGATCACACGGTTAAAGGTGACCATCGGTCCTCCTTCCCGCTAGGCGTTGGGCGCCCCGTCCCCGGGGGGGGAGGTCACGGAAGCCGCCCCAGCGTCCTCCGGGCCGGAAGGGCTTGCCTCCGCATCCGGAGTCGCCGCGGCCGGCTTGACCTCGTACTCCACGCGCGACGTCATATGGCGCATGACTCCGTCGAAAATCTTGATGTTCCGCTCCACCTCCTCCACCACGCCGCGCTTGCCGGAATAGAGGAGAAAGGTGTAATACGCGTTGTGCTTCTTCTGGATCAGGTAGGCGAGCTTCCGGATCCCCCAGTCGTCCTGCTTGAAAATTTCCCCCCCGAACGAGGCGATGATCCCCTCGAGCTTGGAGAGAAACTCTTTGCGCCGGTCCTCGGGGAGTTCCGGATCGAACAGGATGGCCGTTTCGTACTTCGTCATCTTCCCTAAGCCTCCTTTCGGCTGATCAAGCCCCCGGTCGGATCCCGCCGGGAGCAAGGAGTATGTTCCCTTTCCTGCACGCTTCAGGGAAGGGGCTGCTCGCGCCGCGCGTTCCAGCGTGTCATCGCCTTGTCGAACCCTTCGCGAAGGATGTCGACGACCGCCTCCGCGGCGGAGGAGACTCCGCCTTCAAACCGGTCCCGCACCTCGTCCGGAACCTTGCGGAGAACGAAATCGGCCGGGTCGACCCCCGCCGGGGGACGGCCGATCCCGATCCGGACCCGCAGGAAGTCCCGGGTGCCGAGTTCCACCGCAAGCGACCGGAGGCCGTTGTGCCCGCCCGTTCCGCCGCCCCGCTTCAGCCTCACGACGCCAAGGTCCAGATCGAGGTCGTCGTGGAGAACGACGAGATCTTCGGGGGAACCCGCGAACCTCCCGTAGACGGGCGCCACGGCCAGGCCGCTTTCGTTCATGTACGTCCTCGGCCTGCCGAGGAGGACCATCACCCCGCTTACCGGCCCCCAACCGTATTCGGCCTCCCCGGATGGCCGGAGCCGGATGCCGTTTCCCTCCGCCAGGAGGCTCACCGCCGCCCCCCCGGCGTTGTGGAACGTTCCCGCATACCGCCGCCCGGGGTTCCCGAGCCCGAACACGAGACGGGAAAGGGCGGGGACGCCGCTACTTTTCCTTTTCCGCGGGTTCCGCCACACTGGCGCCTTCCGCCGCCGCCGCCGCCTCTTCTTCCACGGGCGCCACGCTCACGACCTCCTCGATTCTCGGGGCG
The DNA here is from genome assembly GCA_035256765.1 of Candidatus Deferrimicrobiaceae bacterium. Classification (NCBI taxonomy): domain Bacteria; phylum Candidatus Deferrimicrobiota; class Candidatus Deferrimicrobia; order Candidatus Deferrimicrobiales; family Candidatus Deferrimicrobiaceae; species Candidatus Deferrimicrobiaceae bacterium. The sequence goes on from DATEXR010000017.1 coordinate 46,217, forward strand.
TGCACGGCGACGATGGTGGTCGTCATGTCCTTCTCCTCCGGCTCGACCCCCTCGGGGAACTTCACGTCCGACAAGTGAAGGGAGTCCCCGATTCCGAGCGGCGTAACGTCCACTTCCAGAAATTCCGGCACGTTCGCCGGAAGGCACTCGACCTCGAGGGTGCGGGTCACCTGCTCAAGGATGCCCCCCTGCTCGATCCCGGCCGCCTTCCCCCGGATCCGGATGGGCACCTCGATGCGGAACTTCTTCCCGAAGGCGACCTCGTAGAAATCGACGTGGATCACCCGGTCGGTCCGGGGGTTCGTCTGGACATCCTTGAGAACCGCGTACGATTCCTTCCCCTCGGCCTCGTCCTGCACGTTCATCCGGACGATGACGGTCCCGCGTCGGGCGACGGCAAGGAACTTCTCCAGATCCCGGCGATCGAACTCGATCGAGCGGGTCGCAAGGCCTTTTCCGTACATGACCCCCGGCACCTTCCCCCGGGAAAGCATTTTCCGGGCCCCTTCCTTCCCGGACCCGTGGCGGCGGACCGCCGTCAACTCCATCATGGCCATTTCGTTTTCCTCCCGCTATACGAAGAGCGAACTTACGGAATCGTTGAAATGGATCCGCTTGATGGCTTCCCCGAGAAGGTTCGCCACCGAGAGGACACGGATCTTCCTGCACGCGGCTTTCTCCCCCAGGGGGATCGTGTTCGTGACCACGAGCTGTTCGACCTCGGACTTCTCCAGCCGCTCGATCGACGGGCCCGAGAGGACGGGGTGGGTGGCGCATGCGAACACGCGCTTCGCCCCGTTCCGGCGAACCGCGGCCGCCCCCTGGACCATCGTCCCCGCCGTGTCCACCATGTCGTCGAGGAGGACCGCGGTTTTCCCCGCGACGTCCCCGATGATGTTCATCACCTGGGATTCATTGGCCCCCCCCCGGCGCTTGTCGATGATCGCCAGCGTGGCCTTCAGGCGCTTGGCGAAGGCCCGGGCGCGCTCCACCCCCCCCGCGTCGGGGGAAACGAACACGATTTCGTTGTCCCAGTTGGCCTTGATGTACTCGAGCATCACGGGCGCCGCATACATGTGGTCGACGGGGATGTTGAAAAACCCCTGGATCTGCCCGGCGTGCAGATCCATCGTGAGGACCCGCGAGACGCCCGCCGCCGTCAGAAGATCCGCCACGAGCTTGGCGGTGATCGGGGCGCGGGGGAGCACCTTCCGGTCCTGCCGGGCGTACCCGTAATAGGGGATGACCGCCGTGACCCTCTTGGCCGAGGAACGCTTCAGGGCGTCCATGAGGATCAGGAGTTCGACCAGGTGGTCGTTCACCGGAGGGCAGGTCGACTGCACGATGAAGACGTCCGCCCCCCGGACGTTCTCCCCGATGTCGACGTTGATCTCCCCGTCGCTGAACCGCTTCACCTCCGCGGCCCCCATGGGAACGGAGAGAAAGGCGCAGATCTCCCTGGCGAGATCGATATTCGCGTTGCCCGAAAACAGCTTGAGCCTGGTCACACCACGTCCTCTGCTCGGAAAACCATCCGATGAGTAGAGAAAAAAGGTATTATACCGATTGTCCGTCCCTTGGCAAGGGGAAAACGGAAATGGCTGGGAGGGAAGGGGTCGAACCTTCATTAGAGGCTCCAAAGGCCCCTGTCCTGCCGTTAGACGACCTCCCAGCGCAACCGTGCGATCCCGTTCCCCCGGCCCGGATCCCCGCTCGGGAACCCGCGCCGGGAAGGCCGTCCGCCTGCGGAGGGAAAACCGCAGATTCTCCCAATGTTATCGGGCCACGGCGAGCCCGTCAAGCTTTCGGATCTCTCGCTCGTATTCCCCCAGCACCGCCTCCTCGATCATCTGGCGCGTCTCGTTGTTCAGCGGGTGCGCCGTGTCGCGGTACGTGCCGTCCTTTTTCTTCTTGCTGGGCATCGCGACGAACAGCCCGCTGTTGCCGTGGATGATCTTCAGGTCCCGGACGACAAAGCAGGCGTCGAAGACGATCGTCGCATACCCCTTCAGTTTCTCGTCGTCGGTCACGGGATAGACCTTCACCTCGGTGAGTTGCATCTCCCCCCTCCTATCTTGGCTTGTCGTCAAATGTTGCGGGCGACGAACAGCCTCCGCCCGGTCCCGTTCCCCAGCCTCCTTTTCGCACGGTGCGCATCCCCTTCGTCCCGAAACAGGCCGAACAGCGCGGAGCCGCTCCCGGAGAGGCCGGCGGCCTCCGCCCCCGCCGCCAGCAATTCCCCCTTGGTTCTCCGCAGGTCCGGCCGCGCCTCCTCCCAAACGCTCTCGAAATCGTTTCCCACGGCCGACACCAGATCCTCCCATTCCCGGAAGGAAGGGGGTTCCTCTTGCACCGGGGGAGGCGCCGCCTCCCGCCCCAGCCTTTCGTACCCTTCCCGCGTCGACAGCCCGAGCGGGGGCTTGACGATCAGCGCGAAGAAGGGGACCTTCCATTCGACCGGCGTCAGCACCTCCCCGAACCCCTCCACGAGGGCGGGCCGGCCCAGGGTGAAGAACGGGACGTCGGCCCCAACGTCGGCCGCGAGGGAGAGAATCACCCCGGAGGGAGGCGACTTCCCGGTCAGGGCGATCATCCCTTTGAGCGTGGCGGCCGCGTCGGAACTTCCGCCGCCCAGACCCGCCTCCGTGGGGATGACCTTGCGGATCCGGACCCGGACCCCTCCCGGGCCTCCCGCCCATTCCCGGTAGAGGGCCGCCGCCCGGTAGCAGCTGTTCCCCGCGCCTCCCGGCACGGAAGGGTCGTCCGCCTCCACGGAGATCCCCGCGGAGGTCTCCTCCACGGTGACTTCGTCGTAGAGGGATACCGGAACCATGACCGACCGTATGTGATGGAACCCGTCGGGACGTTTCCCGAAAACCCGGAGGGATATGTTCAGTTTGGCCGGGGCGAGGAAAGAAACTGCCGGGGATGCGTTCACACTGTGCCCATTTCAAACGCTGTTTTTATTTAATACTTACCCCTCCCGCCCCCTTTTGTCAAGGCACCCGCGAACCGGCCGCCGTTACCCCGCTTTTCGAAAGGAAAAACCGGTTTCCCCGTCCGCGTCCACCAGGACGGAATCCCCTTCGCGGAATTCCCCCTTGAGGATGTGGAGCGCGAGGGGGTCCTGGAGGTGCTTCTGGATGGCCCGGCGAAGCGGTCTTGCCCCGTAGGCGGGGTCGTACCCGATCTCCGCAAGCCTTTCCCGGGCGGCGTCGGTCACGGTGACCGCGATCTTCCTGTCCGCAAGCCGGTCGTTCACCTCCCGGAGCATGATCCCGATGATCCTTGCCAGTTCCTCCTTCCCGAGGGACCGGAACAGGATGATCTCGTCGAGACGGTTCAGGAACTCGGGGCGGAATTGCCGGCGGAGCTCCTCCATGACCTTCTCCCGGACGGCCTTTTCTCCCTTGCCGGAGAGTTCCTGGATCCAGGAGGAGCCGATGTTGGAGGTAAGGATCACAACGGCGTTCCGGAAATCGACGGTCCTTCCCTTCCCGTCGGTCAGCCGCCCGTCCTCGAGGATCTGCAGGAGGATGTGGAAGACGTCGGGGTGCGCCTTCTCCACCTCGTCGAACAGGATCACCGTGTACGGTTTCCGTCGCACCGCCTCGGTCAGCGCACCCCCCTCCTCGTACCCCACGTACCCGGGGGGAGCCCCGATCATCCGCGCCACGGAGTGTCTCTCCATGTACTCGGACATGTCGAGGCGCACCATCGCCTGCTCGTCGTCGAAGAGAAACTGGGCCAGGGCCCGCGCCAGCTCCGTCTTCCCGACGCCGGTGGGCCCCATGAACAGGAAGGAACCGATGGGGCGGCGGGGGTCCTTCAACCCCGACCGGGCGCGGCGGACGGCGCTCGCGACGAGCCGGATGGCGTCGTCCTGGCCCACCACCCGCTCGCCGAGCCGCTCCTCCATCCGGACGAGCTTCTCGATCTCCCCCTCGACCAGCCTCGAGACCGGGATCCCGGTCCAGCGGGAGACGACCTGGGCGATGTCCTCCTCATCCACCTCTTCCTTGAGGAGACGACCCCCGGGTTGGGTGATGTGCGGGGACACTCCTCTCCCGTGTCCCGGAGATATATCCGGAATGTCCCCCCTTAGCGCCTCCGCTTCTTTCTGCAGGGCGGGGATTTCGCCGTATTTCAGCTTCGAGGCCTTCCCGAGATCCCCCTCCCGCTCGGCCCGCTGCATCTCGGAGAGGGCCCGCTCGATCTTCTCCTTGACCTCGCGGCTCTTCCCGATCGCCTTCTTCTCCTCCTCCCACCGGGAGCGGTACTCCGCCGCCTTCCCCGAAAGCGCCGCCAGCTCCTCCTGGATGCGGGTGAGGCGCTGCCCCGAGGCGGCGTCGGTCTCCTTCGACAGGGCCTGCTTCTCCATCTCGAGCTGGATGATCTTCCGTTCGACCTCGTCGATCTCGGTGGGAACGGAGTCGATCTCGATCTTGAGCTTCGACGCGGCCTCGTCCACCAGGTCGATCGCCTTGTCGGGGAGAAACCGGTCGGAAATGTACCGGTTCGACAGGGTGGCGGCGGCGACAAGGGCCGAATCCTTGATTCGGACGCCGTGGTGCACCTCGTACCGGCCTTTGAGCCCCCGCAGGATCGCGATCGTGTCCTCGACCGACGGCTCCTCCACGAGAACGGGCTGGAAGCGCCTCTCCAGCGCGGCGTCCTTTTCCACGTATTTGCGGTACTCGTCCAGGGTGGTCGCCCCGATGCAGCGCAGTTCGCCCCGGGCGAGGGCCGGTTTGAGCATGTTGGATGCGTCCATCGCCCCTTCGGCCTTGCCGATCCCCACGAGCGTGTGCAGCTCGTCGATGAAGAGGATCACCCGCCCCTCCGCGGCGGCGATCTCCGCAAGGACCGCCTTGAGCCGCTCCTCGAATTCGCCGCGGTACTTCGCGCCGGCGATCAGCGCCCCCATGTCCAGGGCGAGAACCCGCTTGTCCCGGAGACTTTCGGGGACGTCCCGGGTGACCATCCGCTGCGCCAGTCCCTCGGCGATCGCCGTCTTCCCGACGCCCGGATCCCCGATCAGGACGGGGTTGTTCTTCGTCCGCCGGGAGAGGACCTGGATCACCCTCCGGATCTCGTCGTCCCTGCCGATGACGGGATCGAGCTTCTCCCGGCGGGCCAGTTCGGTCAGGTCCCGGCAATATCTGTCGAGCGCCTGGTACTTCGCCTCGGGGTTTTCATCCGTGATCCGCTGCGTCCCCCGGATGGAGGTAAGCGCCGACAGGAGACTTTCCCGCGTCACGCCGTGCCGACGGAGCAGATCCGCGAGGGCCCCCGGTTCGACGGTCATGGCGAGGAGGAAGTGTTCGGCGGAGAGGTACTCGTCCCGGAAGGCGTCCGCCTCGGCGAGCGCCCGGTTGAAAAGGGGTTCCATCCGCGGGGAGAGCCCGCGGCTCACGGCTCCCGACACCTTGGGGAAGGAACCGAGCAGGGAGGTCGCCCCGGACAGAAGACGCGGGACCGGCACGCCCGCGCGGGCGAAAAGGTCCGTCGCCACCCCCCCCTCCTGGCGGAGCAGGGCGACGAAGAGATGTTCCGGCTCCACCTGGGCGTGGCCCGCCTCCGAGGCGATGCGGACGGCGTCCTGCAGAGCCTCCTGCGACTTCACGGTCAACTTGTCCAGAGATATCATCGGATATTCTTACAGCTCGATGAGGGGGGCTTTCTTGCAACGGGGGGACACTCCTCAACATGAAACTCGAGATAGGAGTGTCCCCCCCCAGCCTCCCTCTCAGGGAAGTGTTTCCCTGACGAAGTTACCGGTTCTTCACCGCGAGGAAGATCCGCCCCTCCCCCCGCTCCACGAGGAACAGGACGGTCTTCTCCTCCTTCACCTTCTTCATCCGTTGTTCGAACTCCTTGGAGTCCTTGACGGAGATCCGGTTGATCGCCCGGATGACGTCCCCCTCGCGGAAGCCCGCGTCTTCCGCCGGGCTGCCGGACTCGACCGACGAGACCAGCACCCCTTTCCGGTTCTCGATGTCGAGGTGCCTCGCCACCTCCGGCGTGATGTCCTGGACGGTGAGCCCCAGGCCTTTCGAGAGGTCCGGCCCACCGGCGCGCGTCTGCCCGCTTTCCGGCTCCATCTCCGCGATGGTCACGGGGATTTTTCCTTCCTTGCCGTCGCGGATCACGGTCACCTCCACATTCTTGCCGGGTTTCGTGGAGGCGACGATCTGGGGAAGATCGTGCTCGTCCGACACGTCCTTCCCGTCGAAGGAGACGATCACGTCCCCGGACCTAAGCCCCGCCTTCTCCGCCGGGCCGCCCTTGGTGACGTCCGCCACCAAGGCGCCCTTCTTCCCCGGTACGGAAAGCGTCTCCGCCATGTCCGGCGTCAGACGCTGGATGTAGACGCCGAGCCAGCCGCGGGTGACCTTCCCCTTCTCCTTGAGCTGGCCGAGGACGGACTTTGCCAGGTGGATGGGGGTCGCGAAACCGATCCCCTGGCCGCCCTGGACGATCGCCGTGTTGATCCCGACGACCTCACCCTTCATGTTGAACAGGGGACCGCCCGAGTTTCCGGGGTTGATCGACGCGTCGGTCTGGATGAAATCGTCGTACGGCCCGGAACCGATCACCCGTCCCTTGGCGCTCACGATCCCCGTCGTGACGGTGTGCCCGAGGCCGAACGGATTCCCGATGGCCACGACCCATTCCCCGATCTCCAGCTTCTCCGAATCCCCGAGGGGCACGAACGGAAGCTTCTTCCCCGTCTTGATCTTGATGAGGGCAATGTCGGTCTTCGGGTCGGTGCCGACCACCTCCGCCCGGAATTCCTCCTTGTCCAGCAACGTCACCGTGATCTCGTCGGCCTTCTCGACCACGTGGTTGTTGGTGAGGATGAACCCGTCATCGGAGACGATGAACCCGGACCCCAGGCTCCTGCGCTTCTGCTCCCGGGGGATGTTCCCGAAGAAGTTGTGGAAGAATTCCTCGAACGGGTCCTGCTGGCCGAAGGGGGAGCGCAAGCGCGGCCGGTTGAACCGCACCACCTGCGTCGTGCTGATGTTCACGACCGCCGGCGAAACCCCTTTCGCGAGGGTGGGAATGCTCTCGATCGGAAGCACTCTGTCCGGCGCGACGGCTCCGACCTCGCTCCCCTTTTCCTTCTCGCCCGACCCCAAGAAGGCGTTGGTCAGGGGAGACAGGTTCAATCCCGCCGACAGGACCACTCCCGCGGCCACCGCCGCGAGCAAGAGAACGACGACCTTGCCTTTTCCGATCACTTGATCTCCCCTCCCGGGCCCTGGCCCGCCTTCGGCGCGGAAACCCCCGCCTTGACGGCCGCCACGTACACCATCCGGAGGTGATAGAGCCCCTCCGAAAGAACACCCGACTCCTCCTCCGTGAGGTTCCCCTTGGTCTTCTCCTTGAGGATTTCGAGGAGGTCGATCGAGTCCTTGGCCGCCGGGAGGTTCACCGGGGACCTCCGGCCGTCGCCGGCCTGGACCATCCCCAGGTTGACCATCGCCCCCATCTGGACCGACAGCACGAGATCGAGGAACGACGGCCCTCCCACGGGCGATGTTTCGCCCCCAGGGCTTTTTCCTCCATGGACACTCCCCGGGGCCGTGCGGTTCCCGGCATCGCCTTGCGGCGGCGGAGGAGGTGCGGACTCCTCTGGCCTGGTCTCCTCCTTCTCCACGCCCCGCCGGTCGACGACCTTGAATCCCTTTTTCTCCTCTTCGGACATCAGATGGGCACCCCCTGCGCGATGACGACCACCTCCCCGCCTTCCTCATCGACATCGACGAAGAAGCGATCGGACTCCTTCCACTTGAGCGTGATCGGCATTTTCACCTTCTCGTCGATGTGCCGCTTGAGGAAACGGGCCCCGTACTTCACGCTGAACCCAGTCGATGAGAGGGCGGTGAGGGAGGCGTCGGAGAAGGTAAGCGTCTTGCCCGAGGCCGCCATCGACTTCCGGATCGACCCGAGGTAGATCGCCGCGATCCGCTTCACCTCGTCGAACGTGAGCGGGGAGAAGACGATGACGTCGTCGAGACGGTTGATGAATTCCGGGGTGAACCGGTTCTCGACCGCCTTGATGATGCTTTTTTTCACCGGATCGAAATTTTCGGTGCCGGCAGCGAAGCCCAGGGGGCGGGTCAGTTTCGAAAGCTCTTCCGCGCCCAGATTGCTCGTCATGATGATGATCGCGTCCGAGAAGTACACCTTCTTCCCGCGCCCGTCGGTCAGCCACCCCTCGTCGAAGACCTGGAGGAAGAGATTGTGCACGTAGGAGTCCGCCTTCTCGATCTCGTCGAGAAGGACGACCGTATAGGGATTGTCCCGCATCTGGTTGGTCAGGATCCCCCCCCTCTCGGAGCCGACGATGCCGCGCGGCATCCCGATGAGCTTGTCCACGGCGAGGGCCCCGTCCCGGTATTCCGACATGTCCACCCGGACCATGTGGCGCTCGTCCCCGAAGAGGTATTCCGCGAGCGCCTTCGCCATCTCCGTTTTTCCGACGCCCGTGGGCCCGAGGAACAGCAGAACGCCGTCCGGACGGAAGATGTTCTCCTTCAAGGGCCCCTTGTTCATCCGAAGCGATTTCCCCACGGCCCGGATCGCCTCGTGCTGACCGACGAGCCTCCGCGAAATCTTCTCCTCGAAATCCTGGAACCGGTCGAGAACGTCGCGGCGCACGATGTCCGGGGGGGTCTTCGTCTCCTCGGAGATCACCCCGAGGACGTCCTGGCTCCTCACGGATTTCCCCTCGTCCCCGCGGATCTCGACCCGGACGCACGCCGTGTCGATCCAGTTGATGATCTTGTCGGGCAAACGCAGCGACCGCGCGTACCGGTCGGACATGGAAAGGGCGAACTCGATCGCCTCGTCCGCGATCTCCACGCCGTAATTGGTCTCCAGCCTGGCTTTCAGCCCGAACAGGATCTCCCGCGTCTCCTCTTTCGTCGGCTCTTCGATCTTTACGACCCGGAACCGGCGCGCGAGCGCCTCGTCCTCCTGGATGATCTCCTTGAACTCGGTGAAGGTGGTGGCCCCGATGATCTGGACCTCCCCCCGCGCGAGCGTCGACTTGAAGATGTTCGCGGCGTCGGAGGGGACGCCCATCGCGGAGCCGGCCCCGATCAGGGTGTGGGCCTCGTCGATGAACAGGATCAGGTTCCGGCGCTCCCGGACCTCGGCGATGACCTTCTCGATGCGGTCCTCGAACATGCCTCGGAAGACCGTGCCCGCCACCACCGTGTTCATCTGCAGGTTGACGACCTGGTGGGCCCGCAGGCGTTCCGGGACCCTGTGCGGCTCGTATTCCAGCCGCATCGCGAGCCCCTCCACCACCGCGGTCTTCCCGACACCGGGGTCCCCGATGATCATCACCGAGTTGCTCCGGTCCTTGTGGCAGAGATATTCGATGATCCGGTCGATCTCCCGGTCCCGCCCCACGATCGGCGGGATCTTTCCCTCCCGCGCGAGAAGATTCAGGTTCACCCCGAACGTCCGCAGGTTGGCGGGCAGCTCGTACCGCTTGCGGAACTCCTCGACCTTCTCCTCCCGGCTGCGCAGCTGGGTCGAAAAGCGGGAAAGAGCGACGGCGGGGTCCACCCCGTAGTTCTTGAGGATCCGGGACGGGATCGAATGGACCTCGTGGAAGATCCCGAGGAAAAGATCCGCGGCGTCGATCTGGGACCGGCGGTTTCTCTGCGCCGTCTCCCAGGCCACCCGGAAGACCTGCTTCGTCGCCGGCGGGACCTTGAGCCCCACGCCGAGGTACTGCCGGGAGATGTTCAAGTGCTCGTTCACCGAGTAGAGCACCGCTTCGACGGAAAGCCCCACGGACGCCATGAGCTCCCGGAACGTCGACTTCTCCTGTTCGGCGAACGCGATGAACAGGTGCTCGAGGCCGAGGTAATAGTGGTGCCGGCGCTGGGACTCCTCGATGGAGGCGTTCAGCATCCGCTGACCGGACTCGGAGAGCTTCTCCCGGTAGAACGAGATCTCCATCATGATAAGGTCAACGCTCCTTTCCCGCCTTCCGGCGACCCGTCCATCAGGCGGCCACCCGCATCGCTCGCAGCCTTTCCACCCTCTTCTCCACGGGGGGGTGGGTACTGAACAGCGACATCATCCCCCTCCCGGACAGAGGGCTCAGAATGAACATGTGGGCAGTCGCCGGCGAGGCCTCCATGGGGACCCGCTTTGACGCCTCTGCGATCTTCTCCAGCGCGCGGGCGAGCGATTCGGGTCGCCCGCAGAACCTCGCGCCGCTCGCGTCGGCCTGGTACTCCCGCGATCGGGAGACCGCCATCTGGACGAGCATCGCGCCGATCGGGGCGAGGATCGCCATCACGATGAGCCCCAGTCCTCCGCCTCCCCCCTCCCGGTCCCTTTCTCCGCCCCCGAAAATCGCGGCGAACTGGGCGAACCGCGCCAGCATCATGACGGCCCCCGCCAGCGTTGCGGCGATCGTCCCGATGAGGATGTCCCGGTTCTTCACGTGGCCCATCTCGTGGGCGAGCACCCCTTCCAGTTCGTCCGGGGTGAGAATCTTCATGATTCCCTGCGTCACGGCAACGGCGGCGTGCTGCGGATTTCTGCCCGTGGCGAAGGCGTTGGCCGAATCGGAGGGGAGGATGTAGACCTTCGGCATCGGAAGGGAAGCCGCCGTCGCGAGCCTGTGCACCATGGCGTGAAGCTGCGGGGCCTCGGCCTCGGAAACCTCCTGTGCGCGGTACATTCGGAGCACGATCTTGTCGGAAAACCAGTAGGCCCCTGCGTTCATGAGGACGGCAAAGCCGAACGCCATGACCATGCCGCTTTGACCGCCCGCGTAATTCCCGATCCCGACGAATAAAACGGTGAGCAGCGCGAGAAGCACCCCGGTTTTCAATGTATTGCCCATGCGAATTCTCCCTCTCCTCTCCTGCGTATTGATTCCATTATAGCCAAATCAGTTCCAGCCGCCTCGTAAATTCGGATCCTCAAATGCGGCAAGCCGATCGACCAGGGAGAGAAACTCCTTCGATTGCTCTTTCGGGACGGCCACTTGCAACACCACATACTGGTCGCCCCGTGAACCGCCTCCCGGCGTCGGCACGCCCCTTCCCTTGAGCCTGAGTTTCCTGCCGCTCGACGAGCCCTCCGGAACCGAAACCGTCACAGGACCGTCGATCGTGGGCACCGATATCCTCGCCCCTTTCACCGCCTCGGAATAGGTGACGGGCAAGTCGAGGAAGATGTCGCTTCCCTCCCTGCGGAAGTACGGGTGGGGAATCATGCGGAGACGGATGATGAGGTCCCCGCTTTTTCCCGAAGCGGTTCGTTCTCCCCCTTTCCCTCCCACGCGGATGGTGGACCCGTCCCGCGCCCCCGCGGGAATCCGGACCTTGATCCGTTCGGCATGTTCCGTCACGCCGGCCCCGCCGCACTGCGGACACCCCCGCCGTCCCGCCCGGCCGGATCCCCGGCACCCCGCACACGCCTTGGGCCGCTGGTACTGAAGATCCCTCACGGCCCCCCTGGCCATGTCGAGGAAATCGACCGGAAGGTCCATCGTGAGGTCGACCCCGCGCCCGCCGGCCTGCGCGAACCGCCCTCCCTGCAACAGGTCTCCGAATATGTCCCCGAGGTCGAACGCCTCCCCCTGGGGATACCCCCCGGGGTCGAAACCGGAACCGCCCGCCCAATGGAACGGTCCTCCCTCCCGGAATCCCCCGGTGAAGACCCCTTTCCGTACCGCGTCGTATTCCTCCCGTTTCTTCCTGTCGGAAAGGACCCCGTTCGCCTCGTTGATCTCCTTGAAACGGCTTTCCGCCGCTTTGTCCCCTGGGTTCACATCGGGATGGTACTTCTTCGCCAGCCGTCGGAACGCCTTCCGGATCTCGTCGCCGGTGGCGTTTTCCGACACACCCAACACTTCGTAGTAGTTCTTCCTGGGATCCATCCCCGGTACAGCCGCCCTCCCCGGGAAAAATACCGGGGAGCCACGCTGCCCCCCGGAGCCCGGAAACCGCATTTATTCTATAACATTCACCTTGATCTGCTTCGGCTTGGCCTGTTCCTTCTTGGGAAGTTTCACCTCGAGAACGCCGTCCTTGAACTTGGCCGTCACCTTCTCCTGATCGACGGACACCGGAAGCGAGAAGGATCGCTGGAAGTTCCCGTACGACCGCTCGATCCGGTGGTAGCTCTCCTCCTTGACCTCCCTCTCGAACTTGCGCTCCCCGCGAAGCGACAGGATCCCGTCCTTCACCTCCACCGAGATCTGGTCCTTCTCCACGCCGGGAAGTTCCGCCTTGACCACGACGGAATCGTTGTTCTCGTAGATGTCCACGGCCGGTGTCCACATTCCCGTCCGGATCCCCTCGTCTCTCCCTCGGGAACGGGAAAGCGCATCCTCGAAAATCTGGTTCATCCTTTCCTGGATGGTCGACAAATCGCGAAACGGGTCCAGCCAGCGTACGATCGCCATGGTTCTCCTCCTCGTACCCCCCCCGGCCCCGATCGCGGGGCCCGGGGGGCAATGATGGATGATCGTTTCGTTACACCGCAATCTTGATCTGCTTCGGCTTCGCCTGCTCCTTCTTCGGCAGGTCCACCTGCAGGACACCGTCCTTCATCCGGGCGGTGACCTTCTCCCCGTCAACCGAGGAGGGCAACGTGAAGGAGCGATGGAAGGTACCGTACAACCGTTCGATCCGGTGGTAGCTTTCCTCCTTTACCTCCTTCTCGATCTTTCGCTCCCCTCGCAGCGTGAGGACGCCATCCTTGACCTCGACGCCGATGGCTTCCTTGTCCATGCCGGGAAGCTCCGCCCGGACGCAGATCGCGTCCTTGGTTTCATAGATGTCCACGGCCGGCATCCAAACGCCGGTTCCCAGTGCTTCCTCGCGGCCATGACCGCTTTCCAGGAAGTTTCCGAAAAGCTGATTCATCCGGTCCTGAAGGGTTGTGATGTCCCGGAACGGATCCGTCCAACGAATAAGTGCCATGATGTGTCCTCCTTTCCTCCGGCTCTGACACGAAGCCGGAATGTGTGCATGGGTTGTCCCGAAATCGGGGATCATGATCCCCGCTATTTCTTCGCGGGGTCTTCGTACTCCGCGTCGACCACCTCCCCTTCCGGTCCCTTTCCCGCCGCTTCGCCTTCCGGCGCAGGCGGGGGGGGGGAAGAGGACGCCTCCTTGTACATGTGCTCGGCGAGACGGTGTGAACGCTGCATGAGTTTCTCCGCGGCCTGTTTCAGGACGTTCTCGTCCTCGGACTTCATCGATTCCTTCGCTTCGGAGACCGCGGCCTCCACCTCGGCCGCCAGATCCGCGGGCACCTTCTCCCGGTTCTCCCGGAGCGTCTTCTCCGTGTTGTAGACGAGGGAGTCGAGGTGGTTGCGCGCCTCGATGACGGCCTTCCGCTTCCGGTCCTCGGAAGCGTGCGCCTCGGCTTCCTTGACCATCCGGTCGATATCCTCCTTGGCGAGGCCGGTCGACGCCGTGATCGTGATCTTCTGCTCCTTGGCGGTCGCCGTGTCCTTCGCGTTGACGTGGAGGATGCCGTTGGCGTCGATGTCGAAGGTCACCTCGATCTTGGGGACGCCGCGGGGCGCGGCCGGAATCCCCTCGAGGTGGAACCTCCCCAGGGTCCGGTTGGCCGCCGCCATCCCCCGCTCCCCCTGCAGGACGTGGACCTCCACGCTCGTCTGACCATCGGCCGCCGTCGTGAAGATCTCGCTCTTCCGGACCGGGATCGTCGTGTTCCTCTCGATGAGTTTCGTCATCACCCCCCCGAGCGTCTCGATCCCGAGCGACAGAGGGGTCACGTCGAGGAGCAGCATGTCCTTCACCTCACCGCCGAGGACGCCCGCCTGGACGGCGGCGCCCGCCGCCACCACCTCGTCGGGGTTCACGCCCTGGTGCGGATCGCGGCGGAAGAAGCTCTTCACCATCTGGATGACCTTCGGCATCCGGGTGGAGCCGCCGACGAGCACGACCTCGTCGATCTTGTCCACGGAGATCCCGGCGTCCTGGATCGCCAGCTCGCACGGCTTGAGAGTCCGGTCGAGGATGTCCTGGGTCATCTGCTCCATCCTGCTTCGCGTGAGCTTGAGCTGGAGATGCTTGGGCCCCGTCGCGTCCGCGGTGATGAACGGGAGGCTGATTTCGGTCTCCATCACGGAGGAGAGCTCGATCTTGGCCTTCTCGGCCACCTCCTTCAGCCTCTGAAGCGCCGTCCGGTCCTTTGACAGGTCGATCCCCTGATCCTTCCTGAATTCCGCCACGATCCACTCGATGATCCGCTGGTCGATGTTGTCGCCCCCCAGGTGCGTGTCCCCGTTGGTCGACTTCACCTCGACGACGTTGTCTCCCACCTCGAGGATCGAGATGTCGAAGGTGCCCCCTCCAAAATCGAAGACCGCGATCAGCTCGTTCTTCTTCTTATCGAGGCCGTACGCGAGTGCCGCGGCCGTCGGCTCGTTGATGATCCGGAGGACCTCCAGCCCCGCGATCGCGCCCGCGTCCTTCGTCGCCTGCCGCTGCGAGTCGTTGAAGTACGCCGGCACCGTGATGACCGCCTTCTGGACCGCCTCGCCCAGGTACGTCTCCGCGGCCTTTTTCAGCTTCCCGAGCACCATGGCGGAGATCTGCTCGGGGGTGTACTCCTTCCCGCCGGCCGTCACGGTGGCCTTCTGGCTGTCCCCCTTCGTCACCCGGTAGGGAACGAGCTTCATCTCCTCGGCGACCTCATCGTACCGGCGGCCCATGAACCGCTTGATCGAGAAAACCGTGTTCTCGGGGTTCAATACCGCCTGGCGCTTGGCCACCTGGCCGACGAGAATCTCGCCCCCCTTGCCGATGCCGACGACCGAAGGCGTGAGCCGGCTGCCCTCCTCGTTGATGATGATCTTGGGCTCCCCGCCTTCCATCACGGCCACCACGGAGTTCGTGGTGCCGAGGTCGATCCCGATGATCTTCGCCATATTCCCCTTCTCCTTTTTCCCGGATTCTGGTTCAGTACCCTTTCAACACCTTCGATATGAATCTCGCAAGCAGATGGCCGTCCACCGGCTTGGTGACGTATCCCAGCACGCCCACCTCGACCGCCCACATCCGCTGCGCCTTGCTGTCCTCCGCGGATAACAGGAGGACCGGGACCCGCGAAGCGACGCGCCCGATCTTGGCCAGCGTGTCCAGGCCTCCGGACGAGGGCACGTCCATGTCGATGACGAGGAGGTCCGTCCCCCCGCGGACGGCACTGACCAGACCGGCGGTGCAGTCCGTGAAGAGCTCCGTCATGGCCCCCGCCTCGGAGAGTGCCCCCAGAAGCGGAGCCATCGGACCCCAGTCCTCTCCTTGTGCATCCGCGATCAGAACCACTCTTCGGGCCACTTTTTCCTCCCTGCACCCTACCTGATGTCCAACATCCGTGCCAAAGGGAGCCCCCTTGTAAGATCAGCATAACTTTCTGTTTTTAATCAGTTATTATTGGCCAATACCGGACAGGCGATCAACCGAAGAAAAAATCGCGCCAAAATGGCGTACCTGCGCCGCCCCTGGGCTGCGCCATTTTGACGTGATCAACTTCCTGTGCGGGGACACTCCGGGGACACTCCTGATTCTATCGACGAGAAATAAAGGAGTGTCCCCACCCAGTGTTAGGAATGTCCCCCTTGGGAGTGTCCCCGGGGACCGCAACCGGGGCCCCTGGCTCGCGGAGGGGTCCCCTCGGCTACGCTCGCGACCTTGCGCCCGCTCGCTGCCGGTTCCGCTCGACGCGATTTCTTCCCTTCGGCGGGACACTCCTCCAACCGTACTACCGACAACCTCCAGGAGTGTCCCCCCGCCTCGTCGACCCCCCCGCATCGCCTCGGGTCCCCGGCCGACGAACAAGCCACGCGGCGCCTTCCCGGTGCGTACCCTACACCGGGGCGCCATCGGCGGAGCAGCCGAAGGACGGGGGGTCCGAACGGAGCTTTCCGGGAGGAAGGTCAAGCGCAGACTTGCGGGTTCATCGCAAGTCGAGCGACGAAGTGAGCGACCCCCCTCCGAGGATGCGGAGCGATAGCCGCCCGCGAGCCCCGGGCACCGGGAGGCACGTATAGAACCGTTGCCATATTTTGGATATGAACCACGAAGCTTCCTAGGAGATCCCGTACTCCCTGACTTTTCGCTGGAGGGTTCGCAGCCCGATCCCGAGCCTCTTCGCCGCCTGCGTCTTGTTCCCGTCCGTCTTCAGCAGGGCGGCCACGATGGCCTCGCGCTCGATCTCCTCGAGCGTTCGGGCCGAAGGAAGGGGAATCGGTCCGGACGG